>CAWVSR010000121.1:0-4026 GCA_963932865.1 uncultured Kordia sp.
TTATTTCCTGTTTGCATTTTTGTCCATATGGAGCATTGATACTGTCTGCTAAATAAATTGTGCTTTCATTTGGAAGTAATTCATGTATTTCCTTCCAAATAGAAATTCCACCTACTCCTGAATCAAAAATACCAATTGGATTATTATTTGCCATAAATTAAAATGTCATTGCAGTGAAGCAATGACATTTTGAATAGTTAAGTTATGATTAAGAAACCGCCTTTAGTTTGTTTAATGTTGATTTAGATATTTTTTTCTCAGCATAAATTTTATCAACAATTAAATGTTTTTCTTCAGAACTAGGTAGTTCAAACATAGCGTCTGTTAGTATAGATTCACAAAGTGATCTGAGTCCTCTAGCGCCTAATTTGTATTCTATTGCTTTCTCTACGATATATTCTAAAGCATCATCTTTAATATCAAATTCAATTTCATCCATTTCAAACAACTTTTTATATTGTTTGATAATTGCATTTTTAGGCTCCGTTAATATAGCTCTTAATGTTTTACTATCTAGCGGATCCATATATGTTAAAACAGGAAGTCTACCAATTATTTCAGGAATTAGTCCAAAGTCTTTTAGGTCTTTCGGTATGATGTATTGAAGAAGATTATCTTCGTCAATATGGTCATCTTCTTTTGAAGCACTATAACCTACCGCTTGCATGTTTAGTCTCTTAGTAATGTCTCTTTCAATACCGTCAAAAGCACCTCCTGCAATGAATAAGATATTTTCTGTATTCACTTCAATAAATTTCTGATCTGGATGTTTCCGTCCTCCTTTTGGCGGAACATTTACAACAGTTCCTTCTAAAAGTTTTAATAAAGCTTGTTGAACACCTTCTCCTGATACATCTCTAGTGATCGATGGGTTATCACTTTTTCTGGCTATTTTATCAATTTCGTCAATAAAAACGATGCCTTTTTCAGCTTTCTCTAAATTATAGTCTGCAGCCTGTAATAATTTAGTAAGTATAGTTTCTACATCTTCACCTACATAACCTGCTTCGGTTAATACCGTTGCATCTACTATTGCTAGAGGGATATTTAACATTTTAGCAATAGTTTTTGCCATTAATGTTTTTCCTGTACCAGTTTGGCCAACCATAACAATATTACTTTTCTGTATTTCAATATCATCATCACTAGGGGGTTGTAATAATCGTTTGTAATGATTGTAAACAGCAACAGAAATTACTTTTTTACTAAACTCTTGACCAATGATATATTCGTCAAGAAAAGCTTTAATATCCTTTGGTTTTCTCAAATTTAATTCAGCAGATAGTGCATCATCATTATTTTCTGCTCCCTCTTCTAAAACAATTCCATGCGCTTGCTCTATGCATTGATCACAGATATGTGCATCCAGTCCAGCTATTAATAAGTTAGTTTCTGGTTTTTTTCTCCCACAAAAGGAACATGATAATTCTTCTTTCGCCATCGTCTTTTTTTTTATCTAACTAATATATCGTCAATCATTCCGTATTCTTTAGCTTTATCAGCTCTCATCCAATAATCTCTATCAGAGTCGTTGTATACTTTATCGTATTCTTGACCAGAATGCTTTGCTATTATTTCGTATAATTCTTTCTTTAGAGTAAGTATTTCTCTAGCTGTAATTTCGATGTCACTTGCTTGGCCTTGAGCTCCACCTAAAGGTTGATGAATCATAACTCTAGAATGAGTTAACCCTGATCTTTTTCCAGCTGCTCCAGCACATAATAATACTGCTCCCATAGAAGCTGCCATTCCGGTACAAATAGTTGCTACATCTGGCTTAATAAATTGCATGGTATCATATATTCCAAGTCCGGCATAAACTCCACCACCAGGTGAGTTGATATAAATTTGAATATCTTTAGAAGAGTCAATACTTTCTAAAAACAATAATTGAGCTTGAACTACATTTGCTACTTGATCATTAATTCCTGTTCCTAAAAATATAATTCTATCCATCATTAAACGAGAGAATACATCAAAGATAGCAACATTCATTTGCCTTTCTTCTACAATATTAGGAGTCATACCCTGTGGATACATACTGCTTAATATTTTGTTATAATGCATGCTGTTTATTCCGTGATGCTTGGTAGCGTACTTTTCAAATTCTTTACCGTAATCCATATATTCTTATAGTTTTTATCAATTTAAACAAAAAAGCGTCAAACCAAAAGTTTAACGCCTTAAAGGTACTTAATTTTCTTTATAAATTCTAGCTATAAACTTCCTTAATAAACTCTTCGTAATTAAGTTCTTTTACTTTTAAGTTTACATTTTCTTTATAGAATGCTAATAATTTTTGGCTTACTAATTGTTCGCTTAATTTTCTTGCTTCATCTTGATTTGATAATACTCTAGCAACAATTCCGTTTAATTCTTCATCAGTTGGATTTGTTTGACCAAATTGAGCCATTTGAGCTTTTACCATTTCGGTAGTGTGTGCCTTTAAATCTTCAAATTGAACTTGAATATTATTGTCTTTCAGTAACTTACCTTCAATTAGTTGGTAGCGTAATGCTTTTTCTGATTTTGTAAATTCCTCCTTTGCTTGCTCAGCAGTTAAAGGGTTTTCTCCTGATGTTTGCATCCATTTTTCAAGGAATGTTTGTGGAAGTTCGAATTTAGTATTTTCAACTAAATGTTCTGTAACATCATTTAATAATCTTTGATCAGCTTGTTGTGAAAATTGTTTCCCAGCATCTTCTTTTAAACGATCTTTTAATTCTTCTTCACTTTTAACAGCATCTTTACCAAATAATTTGTCAAAGAATTCTTGATCCATGTCTGCTAACGCTCTGTTATTAGTTTCGGTAATCTCAAAAGTTACATCCACTTCTAAATCTTTAGCAAGCTCATTGTTTATTTTTAAAGCACTTACTAATTCATGCTCTTGATTAAATAAGTTTTTAGTTTTTAGTTTAAGAACATCTCCAACTTTAGCTTTTAAAAATTTACCGGCATTTGTTTTACCTTTAATTTTATCTAAGCTAATTGTAGTTGTGTTATTAATTTCTTCTTCTTCGTTTTTGAAAATACCGGTCACCTCAGTTTCTTCAGTTATTTCAATCGCAGGAGTTATTTTACCGTATTGTTTTCTGATGTTAACTATTTGATCATTAATAGTTTTTTCATCTGCAACAATATTGTATTGAGTAATTGCCTTTTTATTTTTTAGGTTAACATCAAATGATGGAGCTAAACCTAATTCAAATTCAAAAGAAAAATCTTCAGCATCCCAATTCAAGTTTTCTTGTTCTCTTGGTAATGGATTACCTAATAATTCAAGTTTTTCTTCCGTAAGATATTTGTTAAGGTTTTCTTGTAATATTTTATTTACTTCATCAACTAAAACTGATTTTCCATACTGCTTTTTTACCATTCCCATTGGGACATGTCCTTTTCTAAAACCAGGTATGTTTGCTTTTTTACGATAGTCAGTTAGCACTTTTTCTACTTTTTCGTTGTAGTCTTTTTTGTTTATTGCAACTGTAACAACTGCATTTAGTGCATCAATGTTTTCTAATGTAATATTCATATTTATTCTATTTGAAATAGTAAATTTAGTGTGCAAAAATAGCACATTTTTGTAACCTTACAAATTTTTTGTAAGCTCTAGTTTTTAATTTGTTAACTTTTGTTAAGGCTATTATTGTTAATTATCTAATACTTTATAAAGTACTGATTGTAATATTGAAAGTAGCATGCTAAATATAGCTGCCCAAATAATATTGTTAACTCCAAATCCAACTACAAAATAATCGGCTATTAGAATTATAAACGCATTAATTATAAATAAAAAGAGACCAAGGGTGATAATTGTAATAGGTATTGTAAGTATTACTAATATAGGTTTTACTAGGCTGTCTAACAGACCTATAACTACAGCCACAATAATTGATATAAAATAGCTTTCTATGGATACACCTGGTAATACGTTGGCTATGACAAATACAGCAATAGCAGTTAATAGTATTTTAATAATGTAGTTCATGATAATTATTTTAATTAATATATCTAAAATTATGC
>CAWVSR010000122.1:0-4008 GCA_963932865.1 uncultured Kordia sp.
AAATGGTTCCAACTACTGTCCCTGATTACCTAAGGCAACTATTAAAAGATTACCAAGACTAATTATTCAGCTGAAGTAGCTAATAACAACCAATTGTTGGTTTTTTTATTTTTATATTTTGCAAAAGTCCAAACATCTGTAATTTTCTGAACTTGGTTTAAACTCCCTGATACGATTTCATCTTTATTATTTTTAATACAAGTAATCATTTCAGATATAAATCTAACTGTTACTTCCATAGGTGAGCTATTTAAATCTTTGTAAATAATTTCGGCAGATTCAATTCCGATAAAGCTAAATTCAACCTGCTCTCCATTTTGCTTACGTTTTTCAATTACATCACTAAAGCTAATAAAAACACTATCTTCAAGTAATGGTTTTAACTCTTTTGTATTTCCATTTTCAAAATTAGTTACGATCATTTCATAGGCACCTTTTGCTCCATTTACAAAATCATCATTATTAAACCAGTCTGTTGGAGAGTTTGAAGAATATTTAATATTTTTCAAAGGTTTTTTTATCTCTGTAGGTTGAGCAGATGGCTGATCATATGAGTAAAGGTTTGGATCTTTTTTTTCAGATCCTGTTCTTTTACCAAGTACACTTCTTAGTCTTAATAAAACAACTCCAGCAACAACCGCTAAAAAGATGATGTCCATATATTGAAATGCATTGTCCATAGTTAATATTTACTTTATTTTTTTATAGAGTACCTTATGTAAGCACTTAAAGTAAAGATTCAACCAAAATAGATATCTTGTTTTATATTTTTGTATCAGTATTCATCATTCTACCAGTAATTGAGATTGCAACATTTATTCAATTTGGTGGAATTTTAGGCACTTTCAACACAATTTTATTGATTTTCATTACAGCGATTATTGGTGTCTACCTAGTAAGACAGCAAGGAATATCAACAATTTTGAATATTCAAAAAGATATTATTAGTGGCAATGCACCAATTGAAAATATTGTAGGAGGATTAATAATTTTATTATCAGGACTCCTACTTTTAGTCCCAGGATTTGTAACTGATACGATAGGATTTCTTGGACTATTTCCATTTACAAGAAAAATGTTTGCAAATATTTTAATAAAAAGGTTTATAGGTCAATACGGTGTCAAAAATGCAGATGAAAGCAACAATGTTATTGATGCAGAATATATTGAAATTAATGATGAGGACGAAAAATAATGGATGTTAAAACAAAAATAATATCACAATACATAAAAGATTTATCTTTTGAAAATCCTAAAGGTCCATTTCCTTTTGCTAAAAAAGAAGAGCGTCCTGCAATTAGTGTTACTGTGGATGTAAAAGCTAATGCTACATCTAATGAAAATATATATGAGGTTATATTAAGTATTAAAGTATCTGCTACTCATCAAGATAATGATGTTTTTTTAATTGACCTAATTTACCAAGGTGTCTTTGAGATTGAAAACCTAACTGATGATATTAAAGAGGCTTACTTGTTAGTTGAGTGTCCTAGAATTTTATTCCCTTTTGCAAGAAGAATTATATATGATTTACACGCTGATGGTGGGCTACCTCCTTTACTACTGGATACTGTCAACTTTGCTGAATTATATAAAAATCGCAAAGCGCAAAATGAGATTAATTAAGAATATTTAAAATTCTTTTCCATTTATATTTTTTTTAAATGTAGTTTTTAATAATTCTTTTGTGCTAGTAAATTCTCTAAGTGTTTCTAAACTTTTTATAGTAGGAAAGATTATTGGAAATTTTCCTGACTTATATAATTTCAATGCTTTATCAGGAGAAATCCATAAACTTTCTACCCCTTCAAAACCATCGTGTAATGCTTTTTGATTCTTAGGTAAATTTGCCAAAAAAAATTTTGTACTATACCTCTTCTTTTCAGTTTCTGGAGTTATCCAATGTGAGAAATAATTTAAAGTGTCAATTGCAGGAAAAATATTAAGTTGTTTTAGCATATCAATAAAGCTTAGTTCTTTATTGTTAATTTTTTTTTGAAAGTTCTGTAGGTTACTTATTTCTTGATTTTCTGAAATTTTAAATAATTTTCCAAGTTTATTATTAGCCAAAAGTACTCCACATTCTTCAAAACATTCCCTTATGGCAGCAACTAAATAACCATTTTTTATTTCATCAGATTCATCGTTTAATAATTTTAAATTACTGAGATATTCATCTTTTATGTCTTGCTTGTCGACTTTACCTCCAGGAAATACCCATGCATTTCCAAAATTTGAAGCAGCAGCCCTTTTTATCATAAATACTTCTATAGTATTTAGATTATCTCTGAGTAATAACAATGTTGCAGCGTGAATTGGTATTGAAGGTGCCTCATTTTGATCTGCGGCTTCAGTTTGAATCTCATGAAGATAATTATTGTCCATCTTTCACTTTATTCCATATGGCATTTTTTCCTAAAGATTTGACAAACTCTTCATGCAGTTTTTCTTCTTCATCTGTAATTTTAGTTTTTAAATTTCGTTTATGTAATAATGATATATCAAAATCTGTCTCTATTAAATTATCAGCTGTTTCAATTGATAGATTTAGCGAAGGTTCGCGAGCATCATTTAATTCAATGTAAACTCTTGCAAGTAATTCTGCATCTAATGTAGCTGAATGTTTTTCTCTTTGTGTATTATCAATTGCTAATCTTTTACACAATGCGTCTAAAGATACACTTTGTCCTGGAAATTTTTCACGAGCTAATACTACGGTATCAATAGATCTATTTAATAATATATTTTTACCACATTTTTGTAATTCAAAGTTTAAGAAGCCAATATCAAAAGGTGCATTATGAGCAACGATGTTATCTGAGCTTACAAATTCAAGAAATTCTTCTACGATATCTTTGAATAATGGTTTATTTGAAAGAAATTTTTCAGTTATGCCATGTATATCAACTGAAGATTCAGGCACATCTCTTTGTGGATTTACATACTTATGAAACACTTTGCCTGTTGGAAGGAAATCTATAATTTCGATTGCTGCTATTTCTATTACACGATGATTATCGGTAAATTTTAAGCCCGTAGTCTCAGTATCTAAAACAATCTCTCTCATATCTAATTGCTATAATGTTTAATCCAAGCCTCTGTTTTAATTTTTTTAAACTCTTCAACTATTAACTCCACTTCTTTTTCTGTACCCTTTATACTTTGATCAGTTGAAATGATGAAGTGTGCCTTCTTTCTTTTTTCTTCATCTGGTATCTGCTGATCCTTTATTCGCTCAAAAACCTCAATGGGTAATTTTCTATCTTCTAGTATCCTTTTTTTTTGGGTTTCTTCGGAAGCAGAAACCAATAGAATTACATCAACATATTTTTCACCTCTAGTTTCAAACAATAATGGTATGTCTAAAATACATCCAATCAAATCATTTTTGATGCAGTCTTTAATATAGTTAATTTGGTATAACCGTGTTGCAGGATGTATTATATTTTCTAAGTCCTTAAATCTTTTTGGATCTTTAGTAAGAATATTTCTTAACTCGTTTCTATCAACTTTATTATCTAATTTAGACCCAGGAAATTTTTGTTCAATTTGATCAATTACTTTTTGATCATTTTCATAGATATAATGAACAGCATCATCTGCATTATACACTCCATAACCAAATTTTTTGAACATTTTAGCTGTTGTACTTTTACCCATACCAATTGAGCCAGTTAGACCTACGAGCAGCATTATTTATCCCTTCTTAAAATTGAGAATAAATCATTATTTATATTGGGGTATATACCATGCCAAATTTTAAAGGATTCTGCTGCTTGATATACCAACATATCTAAACCATTTTGACAGGTTTTATTATTGTCCTTTGCATCTTTTAGTAACTTTGTTTCTATTGGATTATAAACTAAATCATATACGTGTAGATTAGGTTTTGAGTTTACAAAATCAATTTCAATATTTTTGTGCCCGGTCATTCCTAAGGGAGTTGTATTAACAATTAGATCACAACCAGACACTAATTTATTGATACTTTCAAAATTTTCAATT
>CAWVSR010000123.1:0-3969 GCA_963932865.1 uncultured Kordia sp.
TATCATTCAACTTCTATAGATAAGGCTAAAATCTTATTTAGGAAATTTATGTTTAATGTTTCTAACCAAATCCTCTAATCCATTTAATTGCAATTCGTAAACTAATTTCAACATTTCCCCAAGTTGACCTTTAGGAAACCCCTTATTATTATACCAAACAATATAGTGTTCAGGTAAATTTATCAAATCTCTTCCTTTGTACTTACCAAAAGGCATTTTAGTATGCGCTAACTTAATTAGGTATTCTTGATTACTTACTGGCATATACAGCTCTTTTTTGTAATTCTATAAGAATTTTTTGTTCCCAGTTCTTTTGCTTTAAAACATTTACAGAATGATCTGTTTCTATATCATATTCGTTTTGAAGCTCTATTTTTTCCTTTGTGATTTTTTCATATAAATCACTTATTTCAACTTTTACATTTTCTGTAAAAGATATCTTACTTAATTGTTCTCTAAATTTCCTTACATAAAGTTCTGTAATATCAAAGTGTAATTGTTCATGTTTTAATAACTCAACATCACTTTTGTATTCACTTTTAACCCAAGATTTATTTGGAATAAAAAAACAATTTACTATACAGTTGACTTTTACTTGATTATTGATTACTTCTGCTGAAAAACTATAAGACATTCCAGAATACGTTATAGCAGCATATGGATGATCAACATCAGGTTCTGCATTAAAATCAGCCCAAGTTAGTTTAGAATCTATATTCCATAACAGTTCTTTACTCTGCGCAATTAAAAGTTGTAAAGAAAAAAATAGAAATAAAAAAAGAAACCTAACTACAACCATTTAAAAGTAATATCTTTTTCTATATCAGTATTTAAACTATAAAAAACAGGGCATGTTAATGCTGCTTTTTCTAGAATTGTTTTAGTAGCTAAATCAAAATCAAATGGTAAACTGAAAATTATTTGAATTTTTGTAATTCGTCTAGGGTTTACCCCCATAGTTTTAGTAACATCTGCAGAAGCACCAGATATATCAATTGATTTGGCATTAGCCTTAACTCCCATAATTGTTAACATACAGCTAGCTAAAGCAGTAGCAACAGTATCTGTTGGCGAAAAAGCTTCCCCTTTACCGTTGTTATCTACTGGTGCATCGGTAATAATTTCATTTCCAGACCTTAAATGAACTGACACTGTTCGTAGGTCTCCTTTATAAGTTACATTTGATGTTATCATAATTAATCTATTATTTCGTGATTGGTCAATAAACTAGCTTCTTCAATTGTTAATTCTGGAGTGTAACGTAAAATGTAAATAGCATTATTTACATAACCGCCATTATTAGCTTTAGAATAATTAAACTTATTTGATAAATATGAAGTTTCTCCAATCTCTAAAGCTGAGTCTTCAAAAGTACTCGAAACGGCTTGCCTTAACAAAACATCCATTGTTAAATCATACCCTCTTATAGCATAATCACTAGGTAAAGTACCATATTTTATTTTGTATTGTTTTAAAAAACCATTATCCTTTTCTAAAAAAACTTGCTTACTAACTGAAGGAAAGTGTAAGTTTAGCTTTGATTTATATCTATTTTCTAAAGCCCTAAAAGTTCTATAACTACTTGTTGTAAATAATGATATTGAATGTTTTTTTAATTTAGTATCCAATATAGTTGAAACGGTAGATAACAACCCTACGTCTTTTGCTTCAACAATTACAATATTCTCCTCGTTCTCACTTAACAAACCGTTAAAATCTTTAGGAATTAAAAGATTCCCCTCACGAGGATTGATTACTTTGGCTAGTGGAAATTTAAGTATCAGTTCTTCTTTCACAATAGTCATTTTTTCATCTGTTATGATAATTATTGACTTCCCTTTACTATAAGATTTAATAAAACGAATCATTTCAGATCTTTGAAAATCAATAGTAGCATTCGTTTTAAAAATATTTCCGCTTTCAGGTATCTTATTTAACGGGTAAGGGGCTAAAACAGGAATATTATTTTTTGCTAATCCTCTTGCTATCGGCATAACATTAGCAGAAACTAAAGGACCAATTACAACTTCATTTTCTTCATATTCTTTTGATAATAGCTCTGAAATCCTTTCTGAATTAGACTTAAGATCCCTTCTATTGTAACGCGTATCAAAAACCCTAAGCCTTGAAGAAACCCCTAGCCTTTTCATGGAATCAATAGCCATTAATGATCCTGAATAAAAATCTAAAGACCTTGAAGAATTCCCATTCTTAAACAACATTTCTTTAAGGTTATCAATTGTATCATTTTCTACAATTTTATTTAACATTAAAGGCAACATTAATGTAATGTTTTGCGATTTAAAATTAGACATACTATCTAATAATTTAATAGAAGACACTTCTGATTTCAGCAATTTACTTTTGGGATATTTTAATTCCATCCCTAACTTAATTCCTTCAGACAATATTGGATTCAATGCAATTAATGAATCTTTTGAAATACCTAGTTTTTTAGTTAATCGATAATAGCCTTCTTTAGCCTGTACTGTGTAATAACTAAATTGATCTGTTACAACATCATCCACATCCGTGTCATTAGCAATTATTTTAATTTTAGTGATTGTTAATAGTTGACCAATTTTTAAACCAGCAACTATCTCAGGGTTTTGAGCTTCTAGTTCTTCAATACTAATTCCATATTTTTTTGAGATACCATACTTACCTTCTTTAGCTTGAACCTCATGAGTAATTGTATTTACTACCTCTTTAATTTCAGGAATTATAATTTCATCTGAAGAAGCAGTTATGATATTTGTATTTAAGTTTTTATCAAATACAGGAATTTTAATTTTATCACCCTTTTGCAACTGTTCAGAATACAAACGAGTATTGTATTTTTTTAAGTCTAATTCTGTTATACCATTGTGTTTAGAAACACTAGCTAAAGTTTCTTTTTTCTTGACTTTATATTTTTTTAAATCAACCAAATTAGCATCAAAGGGATATTGATTATTATTAAGCAATACCAAAACGTCACCTATCGTTAAACCATCCTCTATATCAGGATTTAATTGATATAATTCATAAGGAGAAACCTGAAACTTTTCAACAATTGAACCGAGTGTTTCTCCAGGCAGCACAGTATATTCTTTAAACCCCTGAGCTGTTAAAGAATTTGAAACCCCTACAATTAAAAGTAATCCTAATATTATTTTTTTCATATTCAAATATATTTTAACAAACTTAAAGGCAATCTTCTTGCCAAAAAAGAAGTTATCGTACAATATATAATTATTTTAATATAATTAAAAAACAAAGCCACCAAATTTGGTGGCTTTTAGTAATTTTTTATTCGGATTTTATCACTCCCATTCAATAGTTGCAGGAGGCTTAGAACTAATGTCATACACAACTCTATTTACCCCTTTGACTTTATTAATAATATCATTCGATATTTTTTGCAAGAATTCATAAGGTAAATTAACCCAATCCGCAGTCATACCATCAGTACTTTCAACAGCTCTTAAAGCAACTGCTTTTTCATACGTACGTTCATCCCCCATTACTCCAACAGACTGAACAGGCAATAAAATAGCTCCAGCTTGCCATACTTTATCATACAAACCGTGCTCACGTAAACCATTAATAAAAATAGCATCTACTTCCTGAAGCATCGCTACTTTATCCGGAGTAATATCTCCTAAAATTCTTATAGCTAAACCAGGCCCTGGAAAAGGGTGACGCCCCAATAATTTAGGATCAATTCCCATTGAAGCTCCTGCTCTTCGAACCTCATCTTTAAATATCATTCGTAAAGGCTCTACAATTTTCAATTTCATAAAATCAGGTAACCCTCCTACATTATGATGTGATTTTATTGTTGCTGATGGCCCTCCATCTGCAGAAACAGATTCTATTACATCCGGGTAAATAGTTCCTTGAGCCAACCATTTAACACCTTCAATTAAATTCGCTTCTTGGTCAAAAACATCTATAAAAACCTTACCAATTGCCTTACGTTTTGCT
>CAWVSR010000124.1:0-3955 GCA_963932865.1 uncultured Kordia sp.
TGTATAGAAAAGATACACCACTAAATGAAAACACGCCATTACTTCAATACGCATACGGGTCTTACGGTCATACTATTTCAGATAGTTTTAGTACCACTAGATTAACATTATTAGATAGAGGATTTGTTTTTGCAATAGCTCATATTAGAGGTAGTGAATATTTAGGAAGAGAATGGTATGAAGATGGTAAGTTATATAATAAAATAAACACATTTACAGATTTTATAGATTGTTCTAAATTTTTGATTGAAAATAACTATACCTCCGAAAAGCATTTGTATGCAATGGGAGGTAGTGCAGGAGGTTTATTAATGGGAGCCATCATGAATATGAATCCGGATATTTATAATGGAGTTATAGCATCAGTACCTTTTGTAGATGTAGTTACAACAATGTTAGATGATTCAATACCATTAACAACTGGAGAGTACGATGAGTGGGGAAATCCAAATGAAAAAGGGTTTTATGAGTATATGAAATCGTATTCACCTTATGATAATGTAGCATCACAATCTTATCCAAATACTTTAATACTAACTGGTTTTCATGACTCACAAGTACAATATTTTGAGCCAGCTAAATGGACTGCAAAATTAAGAGAGTTTAAAACAGACGATAATTTACTCTTGTTTAAGTGTGATATGGATTCTGGACATGGAGGCGCTTCTGGAAGATTTGAAGCTTTAAAAGAAGTTGCAGAAGAATATGTTTTTTTACTAGATTTAGAAGGAAAGACTAAGTAGAAAAAATATATTATATTTGTGAAATTATTTTTTAAAAATTTTTTAGTACTTCAATATTAAAATTATTTATGGAAGAAGGAATTCAAGCTCACGGAAGTGTTTTAGATTTAATTGGAAACACTCCATTAGTTCAACTAAATAAAATAACAAAGGGTTTAGTTGGAAACTTTTTTGGGAAAATAGAATCTTTTAACCCTGGACATTCTTCAAAAGATAGAATTGCACTCTACATATTAGAGCAAGCAGAAAAGAAAGGTATCCTCAAACCCGGAGATACAATTATTGAAACAACTTCTGGTAATACTGGTTTTAGTATTGCAATGGTTAGTATTATAAAAGGTTATGATTGTATTTTAGCGGTAAGTTCAAAATCATCTCCTGATAAAATAGATATGTTACGAACAATGGGGGCTAAGGTATATGTTTGTCCTGCCAATGTTAGTGCTGACGATCCAAGATCATATTATGAAGTAGCAAAGCGAATTCATAAAGAAGTAAAAGGTTCTGTATACATAAATCAATATTTTAATCAATTAAATATTGATGCTCATTATCATTCAACAGGTCCAGAAATTTGGAATCAAACTAATGGTAAAATAACTCATTTAGTAGCTTGTAGTGGTACGGGAGGTACTATATCTGGTACAGCAAAGTATTTAAAAGAGCAAAATTCAAATATAAAAATATTAGGCGTAGATGCTTTTGGATCAGTTTTAAAAAACTTCCATGAAACTGGAGAATTTAATAAAAATGAAATTTACCCTTACAGAATAGAAGGTTTAGGTAAAAACTTAATTCCATCTGCAACGGACTTCGAAGTAATTGATGAATTTATTAAAGTAACGGATCAAGAAAGCGCTCATACAGCTCGTGAATTAGCTAAAAAAGAAGGTTTGTTTGTGGGGTATACAAGTGGTGCAGCAATGCAAGCTGTAAAACAATATGAATCAAATGGAATGTTTACAAAGGATAGTAATGTTGTTGTAATATTACCAGATCATGGATCTCGCTATATGAGTAAAATATACAATGATGAGTGGATGGAAAGCCAAGGTTTTTTCGATGCTGTTCAGGAAGTTAATCCTAAGAAAATTGAATATATAAAGTAAAAAAATACAATATATTATTTAATCAAAAAAGCATTTACCAAATAGTAAATGCTTTTTTGTTGTTGAAAATATTATGAAAAGAGTTGTTTTTTAATTATTTTCGCAGATGTAAAATCTAAAAAAGATATTAATGAAAGATTTATTTGAAAAAATCTATAAGGACAAAGGGCCTTTAGGAAAGTGGGCAGAGCAAGCAGAAGGATATTTTGTATTTCCTAAGCTTGAAGGAGACATTTCAAATAGAATGAAGTTTCAAGGTAAAGAAGTTGTTACTTGGAGTATAAATGATTATTTAGGTCTTGCTAATCACCCTGAAGTAAGAAAGGTTGATGCTGAAGCTGGAAAGCAATATGGTTCAGCTTACCCTATGGGTGCAAGAATGATGTCTGGTCATACAGAATTACATGAAAAACTTCAAGATGAGTTAGCTGAGTTTGTTGACAAAGAAGCTGCTTATTTAGTTAATTTTGGTTATCAAGGTATAGTTTCTGCAATTGATTCTTTAGTTAGTAAAGATGATATCATTGTTTATGATGTTGATGCACATGCCTGTATTATCGATGGAGTTCGTTTACACATGGGTAAACGTTTTACTTATCGTCACAATGATGTAGAAAGTATTGAAAAAAACTTAGGTAGAGCTGTTAAACTTGCAGAAAAAACAGGTGGAGGAATTTTATTAATTTCTGAAGGTGTTTTTGGTATGCGTGGTGAACAAGGAAAATTGAGAGAGATTATAGCTCTTAAAGAAAAATATAATTTTAGATTATTAGTTGATGATGCTCATGGTTTTGGTACTTTAGGTAAAACAGGTGCTGGTACAGGTGAGGAGCAGGGTGTGCAAGATGGTATAGATGTTTATTTTGCTACTTTTGCAAAGTCAATGGCTAGTACAGGTGCATTTTTTGCTGCAGATCAGGAAATTATTGATTTCATGAAGTACAACATGCGTTCGCAAATGTTTGCTAAATCATTACAAATGCAATTAGTTGTAGGTGCTTTAAAGCGTTTAGATATGTTGCGTACAATGCCTGAATTGAAAAACAAACTTTGGGAAAATGTTCGTGCACTCCAAGGCGGTTTGCGTGAAAGAGGTTTTGATTTAGGAACTACAGA
Source organism: uncultured Kordia sp. (assembly GCA_963932865.1). Classification (GTDB taxonomy): domain Bacteria; phylum Bacteroidota; class Bacteroidia; order Flavobacteriales; family Flavobacteriaceae. Next base: position 2,969 of record CAWVSR010000124.1, read on the forward strand.
AACATGTATTACACCAGTTTATTTAAAAGGAAGTATTCCTGAAGCTATGGCTTTAGTGAAAGATTTAAGAGAAAACTTTGGTGTATTTTGCTCGATAGTAGTATATCCTGTTATACCAAAAGGAATGATATTATTACGTTTAATACCAACATCATCTCATACGATGGAGGATATTGAAATTACATTAAATGCTTTTTCAGGAATAAGAGAGCGTTTAGAAAATGGTACTTATAAAAAAATGTCTGCTGAATTAACAGCTGCGATGGGAGAATAATTATTCATACTGCTACATAAAAAAAGTGTTAACATCTAGTTAACACTTTTTTTATGTAGTAATATTAGTAGCTTATTTTTTATAAAAACTTATTTTTTAATTCAGAAGTCATTAACCGACAACTATCTTCTTTTCCAAACCATCTATATCTATTTCTAGCAATAAAATCATAAATAAAATCTCTTATAAACGTTGGAATAATATAAAATAACTTTGATAAAATCCAAACACCTTTAAATTCATTAATTATTTTTAAAGCAGCATTTGACTTCACATAATATGCTTCATTAGGAATATATAATATTATACTGTCGATACTATTTACCTTAATAGCTAAGTGATTTTGTATTTCTTGCCCTAATTCAGATTGAAGAGAAACAAAGCGAAATGCATCATTTTTATCATAATCAATCACAAAATTTATTGCAGAATTACATAAATTACAAACTCCATCAAAAAGTATTATTTTTTTATTTATGGGCAATGTTTTTATCACAATTAAATTTACAGTTTACGAGTTTAAATATCTTATTAATTTTTATTTTATTTTCTGAACTAACTCCAATTGATCTAATTTACATTCAGATGTAAAAAAACCATAATTTACAAAAGCTTTTTTCTTTTCAATTTTCTCTAATTCTCCAACCGCTTTACTATCAATTAATCGAACTCTATCACCTATATTTAAAGTATGTTTTGGTTTTTGTGGTATA
>CAWVSR010000125.1:0-3952 GCA_963932865.1 uncultured Kordia sp.
ATCAAATTGTAAAGAACTCATGAGAAATTATCTAAAAATATTACTGCTATTTATGACAGTTACGTTTCAATCTTGTAAAAAAGAAACTCTTAAAAAAGAGGCCCTTGAAACAGTAACAGATTCTAAAAAAGAACAAGAATTATTTGTAAAGAATAATTACACTAAAAAAGAAGTAAAAATTCTCATGAGAGACGGTGCTAAACTTCACACCACAATCTATTCACCTAGAGACACTACTAAAACATATCCTATATTATTGCAACGAACACCTTACAGTTGTAAACCATATGGAGAAAATGAATTCAAAACTAAAATAGGACCTAATTCAATTTTAATGAAAGAAGGAAATATTATTGTCTATCAAGATGTTCGAGGGCGTTGGATGAGTGAGGGTGTGTATGATAATATGAGAGCCTACATACCAAATAAGATAAATACTCAATCAGACGAAACTACAGATACTTATGACACTATTGATTGGCTCATTAAAAATGTAAAGAATACCAATCAAAAAGTTGGTACTTGGGGGATTTCTTATCCAGGACATTATACAACGGTTTCAACTATTGATGCACATCCAGCATTAAAAGCAGCTTCTCCTCAAGCTTGTATTGGTGATTTCTTTTTTGATGATTTTCATCATAACGGAGCTTTTTTATTAAGTTATTTTAGAGCAGTACCTTTATTTGGAACATACAAAGACAAACCCTTAGACTCTAGTTGGTATAAATTACCTAACCTAAAAACAAAGGACATGTACCAATTCTTTTTAGACAAAGGACCTTTCAAAAACTTAAAAACTTACTTTGATTATGATAAAACAAATAATGAATTAGTGGATGATTTCTTTATGAAGGAAATGATAGAACACCCTAATTACGATGAGGTATGGCAAAAAAAAGGTGTTATACAACATTTAAACAAAGTTCCTTCAACTGTAGCTACGATGATTGTTGGAGGGTGGTTTGATGCTGAAGACTTATATGGACCATTAGAAACCTACAAAGCAATTGAAAAGCATCAGCCAAACAACTACAATACAATGGTTTTTGGACCATGGTCTCACGGAGGTTGGGCTAGTAATAGCGCAAAAAACACCGTTGGTAATTATTATTTTGAGGAGAATATTTCATTAGATTTCCAGAAAAATATTGAAACTAAATTCTTTAATCATTTTTTAAAAGGCGATAATACTAAAAAAAATGAGTTGCCTGAGGCTTATGTTTTTGATACAGGAAAAAAACAATGGAATTCATACGAAAGTTGGCCTCCAAAAAACACAAGTATAAAATCATTTTATTTAAATGAAAACAATAAATTATCTGATAAAGCTACTACGATAACACCTATAAAATTTATAAGTGATATCAAAAAACCTGTTCCTTATTCTGAAGATATTAAAACTGTTTTTACTCCAAGAAAATATATGACCGATGACCAGCGATTTGCTGCTAGAAGACCTGATGTTTTAGTTTTTGAAACTCCTATTTTAGAAAATGATTTAACATTAACTGGTGATATTCTAGCTAAATTAAAAGTTTCCACTACTGGAACTGCTGCTGATTGGGTTGTAAAAATAATTGATGTTCATCCGCATGACACACCAGAAGACAATAAAGAAATGCAATCACACTTAACTTTAAGTAATTATCATATGATGGTACGAAGCGAAGTAATGAGAGGACGATTTAGAAATAGTTTTTCCAAACCAGAACCTTTTCAACCGAACACAAAAGCTAATGTAAATATAAAGCTTCAAGATGTTTTTCATACATTTAAAAAAGGGCACAAACTACAAGTTCAAGTTCAAAGCACGTGGTTTCCTTTAATAGATTTGAACCCTCAAACTTATGTAGATAATATTTTTGAAGCAGATGAAAAGGACTATCAAACACAAACACACACGGTATATACCGACTCAAGTATTGAGTTTAGAATTTTAAAGTAAATTAAAAAGGGTAGTGAAATCACTACCCTTTTTAATATGTAAACATCGTGCAAATTACATCAATCCAAATTGTTCAAAATGATGGTTAAAATGCTTCGTATGTGTTAAATCCCATTCAAATTTTATTAGCATTCCAAAAACAGCATTTTTAGTAGTTGCTTCCGGGTTTTCTTTAAAGTAAATTAAAAACTCGTCATAAGCTTCTAATAATTTCACTTTTGCTTCTGCTAAATTTTGATACTGTAATGTAACCAATCTTTTTTCTAAAACTTCGGGTGCCTTATAATTTTTAGGCATTGGAGTATGAGTATACAATGATTCGTGTACTTGTTCTAAATATTTCTCAGGAGTTTCTATTGCAAAATCTTGAACTTCTCCTGAGGCAACCTTTAGTGAATATTCTAAATGCTCCACCATTTCTTGAGCATTCATTTTTCCCCAATTAGGCTGAGAATCTTCCGATAACTTACTTAAATATCCAGAAATAGTATTTCTGTTTATCGTCGCAAATGGTGTCTTTTTCTGAACCATTGTAAGAATGGTAGCAACTGCTACTAATTCATCTTCTTGGTCAAATACCTCAACAAACCATTTTACAATACCGCTTGGCAATTCAGTTCCTCTTGAGTCACGATCAACACGTTCTTTACACGTTAATCTAACATAAACAGTATCATTATGATAAATTGGACGTAAAAAACGACATTCTTCTAAACCATAGTTTGCTGCTACAGGACCTTTATTAGGATATACAAACAAACCTGCTGCTGCTGCAATAATGAAATATCCGTGTGCAGTACGTTTTTCAAAAATACTTCCCTCTAAAGAGGTGATATCTGTATGTGCATAAAAATGATCCCAAGTTAAATTCCCAAAATTGATAATATCAGTATCTGTAATTGTTCGCTTATGTGTTTTTAAAGACATTCCTGGCTTGATATCTTCCCAATGATATGCAAACGGGTGTTTTTCACTTTCTTTATAATCAGCGTTTGGTTGATAAATACCTGTAACCTCTGTTAATGTAGTTGGAGTTCCTTGAATAGCACAACGTTGCATATAATGTTTTACACCACGCATACCTCCCATTTCTTCACCACCACCAGCTCTTCCTGGACCACCGTGAGTTAATTGTGGTAATGGAGAACCGTGACCAGTACTCACTTTTGCGTTTTCTCTATTTCCTACTAAAATACGACCGTGATGAGACGCTGCTTCAACTATATAATCGCTAGCAATTTTATCATCATAAGTAAAAATTGAAGATACTAAAGAACCTTTACCCATTTGAGCTAAAGTAACCGCTTCATCCAAATCTTTATAAGGCATAATAGTACTTACCGGACCAAATGCTTCTAATTCGTGAACTGATGTATTGGTAAACGGATTGTCTTCTCGCATTAAAATTGGCTTCATAAAAGCACCTTTTTCTGCATCAGCACCAACTGTATCAACCGCATCTAAATTACCATATACTATCTGTGCTGTTTTTGCTAATTTAGCTACTTGATCTTTTACACTTTGTACTTGTGCTTTATTTACAAGTGCTCCCATGCGAACCTCTTTCAATCTAGGATCACCAATGGTAACTTTATCTAGTTGTTTTCCTAAAGCAATTTGCACATCTTCCACTAAATTTTCAGGAACCATAATACGACGAATAGCCGTACATTTCTGTCCTGCTTTTACTGTCATTTCTTTACGTACTTCCTTGACAAATAAATCAAATTCTGGAGTTCCAGGAACCGCATCTTTTCCTAAAATAGAACAGTTTAATGAATCTGCCTCCATAGTAAAAGGAACAGATTCTTCAATTAATCTTGGGTGAGCTTTTAAAATACGTCCTGTATGTGCCGAACCTGTAAAGGTTACTACATCTTGAGATTCTACCGTATCTAAAATATTTTTAGTCATCCCACTTAATAATTGCAATGCTCCTTCTGGTAAAATACCTGAATCTACAATTACACGCACTACTGCTTCAGTTAAATAAGCGGTTTGTGG
>CAWVSR010000126.1:0-3938 GCA_963932865.1 uncultured Kordia sp.
TTAACCCCTTGGGTAGAGGTTGTAATAGATAATGATGTAAATAATACAATAACTCATATTGAAATTAATGAAGTAGTTGAAGAATTACCCATTGAAGTTTTAAAAATAACACTTAAAAACCAACGTATACTAAAGGGAATAGAGGAGTTAATAGAAGAAACAAAACATATTAAAGAATTAACACCTGTTGAAATATTTAAATTAAAATGCAAAGAAATGGATATTGATTTAAATGAAAACAAAGTGATGTTTGATGCTTTTAATGAAGTGGTACAAATTGCAAGAGAAAATTAATAAAGGCGATAGATGAAGATATTAAAAGTAGAATTACAGAATATAAATTCATTAAAAAGTAACAAGCCAATTGTAATCGATTTTACAAGTAAAACTTTTGAAAATGTAGGTTTGTTTGCTATTACAGGTAGTACTGGTGCTGGTAAAACTACTGTTTTAGATGCTATTACTATTGCTTTATATCATCAAGTACCTAGGTTTAATAAATCTAATATAAAAGCAGGCTTGGTTGATGTGGTTAGTTTTGGAGCTAATGAAGCTTTATCAAGAGTAACTTTTGAAAATGATGAACAAATTTATGAAGCACATTGGAGCTTAAGGCTTGTAAGTAAAAACGGAAAAACACTTACTAATCCAAAAGAAGAAGTAAGGTTTAAAAATATTACCCATGAAAAAATACTAGCAGAAAAAAAAATAGAAGTTAAAGAAGCTATTGAGGACGCTATTCAATTAACGTACAAGCAGTTTTTACGATCTGCTATGTTGGCACAAGGGGAGTTTGCAGCTTTTTTAACAGCTAACACAAAAGACAAAGGGAGCTTATTAGAACAAATTACCGGAGAAGAAATATACAAGAAAATAGGACATGCTATTGCCAATAAAAAAACCGAGAATAAAAATAATGTTGATGCTATTAAAGCAAAAATAAATAACGAGGATATTTTATCTACTGATGATGAGGAGGAGCTTAAAATACAATTTAAAGAAACTGAAGATTGTATAAAAAAGATTAAGGTTGATGAAAAACAAAATGAGGCTAAAGTTAATTGGTTTAAAGCATATCAAGCCAATGAAGATAGTATTAATAAATTAGCAGATGATGTTGAAATATTAAATTCCGAGAAATTAAACCAGCAAGAAGTTTTAAATCAATTAAAACTACACGAAAAAGCCCAACCAATTATATTAGTTTATAACGATGTCAATAGGCTTGAGAAAGTTGTTACTAAAACAGAACTGGAGTTGGCATCTGTGAAAGATGGGCTAAATAATGCTAAGGCATCAGAAATAGCAAAAAAAAAGTTATTTCAGCAAGCAAAAGAACACTTTGAGCTACAAAAATTAGAAGACGAACAGTGGCAAGAAAAGTTAAATAAATTGTCTGGAATTGATGTCCAAATTCAAAATTCAAAGGTTTTATTAAATAAAACTACTGATGATAAGAACAATAAGTTGATAGAGCTTCAAGAAATCACTAAAACGATATCTGAAAATCAAGAAGAGGAGAACAAATTGAAATTAGGTATCACGAGAGCAAAAACTTACCTAGAAGAACATAAAAATGATGAAAAGCTAATTGATTATAAAACTAATTGGATATCAAGCTTAACTCTTCGTGATAGTTACTTTAAATCGCTTGATAATATTAAAATTGATGGTGTTAAGCAACAATTAATTGATTTTAAAAATAAAATTCCAGTTTATGAAAAAGCCTGTAAAACGGCTCAATCTCAATTTAAAACTACTGAAGACAATTTAAAAGTACTTCGAAAACAACATGAAAATGTAAATATAGAGGAAGCGCAGCAAGAGCTTAAAATATTGAATAATCAAAAAAGTATTTTATTTGATTTGAAAGCAATGAGTGTAAGCTATACTTCAACTGCTAAAAAGTTAAAAAGTACTGAAGAAGAACATATTTTATCATTACAAAAACAAAAAGTATTAAAGTCAGACTTAAAAGAACAAGAAAAACTATTAGAAATAAATGAAAAACATTTGGCAGATGCAGAAGAGTTATTTTCCTTAAAAAAAACTATTCAGAGTTTTGAAGCTGAACGTGCTAAATTGAAAGTTGGTGAAGCTTGTGGGCTTTGTGGTTCAACAGAACATCCTTACGTAACGGAACATATAAATACGAATTATGTTGATCAAGCAAGGCTAAAATCCGAACAATTAAAAAATGAAAACAAGATTTTAATTGAGGTAAAAACTAATTTACTTACGGTAATAACTTCAAATAATTTACTTCAAGAGCAATTAGATAAACAAATCCATGAATGTAAAGAAGTTCTCAAAGTTGAATTAGATAAATTTAAAACATTAAATATTACTTCTTTTCGGATTGATGAAATAGATTCTATTAGTAAACAAATTGAGGCGTTAAAAGATCAATTAGAACAAAAAGAGGTTGAAATAGGATTATTTAATAAAGATCAAAAAGAAAAAACCAACCTTGAATCAGTTCTAGTGGAATTAACAAAAATAGTTTCAAAAGAAGAACAACTACTTACTCAAACTAAACAGGAAACTAAACAATTAACTCAAAAGCTAAAAGAGGGAGAGTTAGATAAACAGCGTTTATTAAAACAAATTCAAGAAATAGAGAAAAGACTTTCTCCAGCATTAAATACATTTCACTTAACTATTCCTGAAAAAAATTCAATCCCTCTATTTGAAGACGCTATTTCTAAAAGAATTGATACATATAAAAAAGCTGTTGAAGCAGTTGAAAAGAGACAAAATAATTTAAAATTATTACAACAAAACTTAAAAACGCGTCAAGAAGCGCATTATAAATTAAATAAAGGGACTATTGCTTTAAATCAAGAGTTGGCTAATAACAATGCCGAGTTAAAAAAGTATATTGACACAAGAAATGAAATGTTAGATATTTCTATTTCTATTGAAGATAAACAAAAGGCCTTAGCTCAAATCTTAAAACAAAAAGACCAATCTTTTCAAACGGTTCAAAAAGAATTAGAAAATGCTAATAATAATTGCATTAAAATTTCACAACAGAAAGAAGGGGTGGCAAACATACTTCATCAAAATGAAGAAGATTTAAAGGGTTGCCTGTATCAGTTTAAAGTCCTTTTAGAAAAGCATCAATTTATTGATAGACAAACTTTTGAACAAGGGTTGTTGTCTGATGAAGATGTTCAATCCTTTAATACAATTAAGGAAAGCTTAGCAAAAAAAGAAGCCTCGTTAAAAGGTAAAGAAGAAGTATATCAACAAAAAAGAGTCAGTTTAACTTCGGAAAAAATATTTACAGAAACTCTAGAGGAGGTTTCATTATTAAAAGATTCTTTTGACAAACAGCTTGAAGAATGGTCTAAAACATTAGGAGCTGTTCTTGAGAAGTTAAAAATGAATGATACTATTAAGCAACGAAATACAACTGTTTTTGAAGAATTATTAATTGCAGAAAAAGAATTAAATAAGTGGATAGAGTTGTTAGATTTACTTGGAGGATCAAAGGATGCATTCAATACCTATGTGCAACGCTTGACACTAAAAAACTTAATAGGTTTGGCAAACATTCATTTAGCTAAACTAAATAAACGATACTCACTAAAGCTTGATGAGGTTTATAAGACAGGCGAGGAGCTTAATTTTAAATTGATAGATCATTATCAAACTGATGAAATGCGTTATGTGGATACTTCAAGTGGAGGAGAAAAGTTTATTATAAGTCTTTCTTTAGCATTAGCACTTTCTGATTTGGCAAGTAGTAATGTAAGGATAGATTCTCTGTTTATTGATGAAGGTTTTGGTACGCTTGATTCAAATACCTTGGAAACCGTAATTTCAACGTTAGAAACTTTACAATCTCAAGGTAAAATGATTGGTATTATATCTCACGTTGAAAACTTAAAAGAACGCATCCCAACTCAAATACAAATAACTAAAAAAAGTAA
>CAWVSR010000127.1:0-3841 GCA_963932865.1 uncultured Kordia sp.
CATCTTTAGTAATATCAACTAACACAGGCCCTGGTCTTCCAGTTCTTGCAATGTAAAATGCTTTGGCTATTGCAAACGGAATCTCTTCTGCGTTTGTAACCTGATAGTTCCACTTTGTAACTGGCATAGAAATACCAACAACATCAGTTTCTTGAAAAGCATCTGTCCCTAACAAATGACTTGCTACTTGTCCGGTAATACAAACCATTGGAGTAGAATCAATTTGTGCGTCTGCAATTCCCGTAATTAAATTCGTGGCTCCTGGACCTGATGTAGCCATACAAACCCCCACTTTACCTGTAGCTCTAGCATAGCCTTGAGCTGCATGAGTAGCTCCTTGCTCATGTCTTGTTAGGATATGTGTTAGTTTATCTTCTACATCATATAATGCATCATATACAGGCATTATTGCACCTCCTGGATAACCGAACATAAGATCGGTACCCTCTGCAATTAAAGAATGAACAACTGCTTGGGCACCAGTCATCTTTACTCCTTTGTTTATTTTATCTTCTGTTTTTTCCATTTGTGATGGATTATTTATTTGAAAATCAAAAATTAATTATTACTTAAAACTCATCAGTTACACACCCATCTGAAGCACATGAAACTGTTTTTGCATATTTATAAAGCACACCTCTTTTAGGTTTTAGAGCTGGTTCTATCCATTCTGAACGTCTTTTACTCAATTCTTTAGCACTAACCTCAAAATCAATCGTATTTTTTTCTGCGTCAATTGTAATTATATCACCATTTTTAACAAAAGCAATTGGACCACCAACTTGTGCTTCTGGTGCAATATGTCCTACTACAAATCCATGAGTTCCTCCAGAGAAACGTCCATCTGTAATCAAAGCAACATCATTACCCAAGCCTGCACCAATTATTGCTGCCGTAGGTTTTAACATTTCTGGCATTCCAGGACCTCCTTTTGGTCCTTCATAACGAATTACCACCACATCTCCTTTTTCAATAAGCCCATTTCTTATGCCGTCATTAGCCTCATACTCTGATTCAAAAACTTTAGCAGTACCAGAAAAACGCAATCCTTCTTTACCAGTAATTTTTGCAACCGCTCCTTTTGGAGATAGATTTCCTTTTAATATTCTTAAGTGTCCCGTTTGTTTAATAGGCTTATCTAAAGGCATTATAACATCTTGTCCATCTACCAATCCTGAAATACCTGCTAAATTTTCAGCAAGAGTTTTTCCTGTTACAGTAATACAATCTCCATGCAACAAACCTTTTTCTAATAAATATTTTAAAACAGCCGGCACACCTCCTACTTCATGAACATCTTCCATTAAATATTTACCTGATGGTTTTAAATCTGCTAAAAATGGAGTTTCGTCTGAAATTCTTTGAAAGTCATTTAAAGTAAACTCAACATTTGCTGCTTTAGCAATTGCTAAAAAGTGTAAAACTGCATTTGTAGAACCTCCCATTACTACCACTAACCTAATAGCGTTTTCTAAAGATTTTTTAGTAACAATATCTTGTGGCTTAATATCTTTTTCTAATAAATTACGAACAGCTTCTCCTGCTTTAACACTTTCTAATTTTTTTTGGTCACTTAACGCTGGATTAGATGAATTATAAGGCAATGACATACCTAAGGCTTCAATAGCCGAGGCCATTGTATTTGCGGTATACATTCCACCACAAGCACCGGCACCAGGACAAGCTTTTTCAATGACACTTTCGTACTCCTCTTTGTCAATTTTTCCTGCTACTTTTTGCCCCCAAGCTTCAAAAGCAGAAACCACATCTAATTTTTTCCCTTCATGACAACCAGAGGCAATTGTTCCTCCATACACTAAAACTCCAGGTCTGTTGGTCCTTAACATAGCCATTAGCGCACCAGGCATATTTTTATCACACCCTACAACGGTTACCAAACCATCATAAGACATTCCTTCAACAACAGTCTCCATAGAATCTGCAATAACGTCTCTTGATGGTAATGAAAAACGCATTCCTGGAGTCCCCATAGAAATACCATCACTAACACCAATTGTATTATAAATAAGTCCAACCATATTTTTATCAATAGCTCCTTTTTTAACCTCTTTTGCAAGGTCATTAAGGTGCATATTACAAGGATTACCCTCATAACCGGTACTAGCAATACCAACAAATGGCTTATCAAAATCTTCTTTTGTTAAACCCAAAGCATGCAACATAGCTTTAGCTGCAGGTTGCGAGTCATCTTGCGTAACTCTTTGACTGTATTTATTTAATTTCATAGTAATATGTAATTTTTAAATTCTCTTTTATGTACTTTAACAAATAAGCTTAAGATAATGTTTTACTTAAAGCATCCTATCCACTAAAATTCTATACCTGCAAATTTAGCTGCTGGATAACTAAAAAAAACTCCATCATCATCTTATACTTTTTTTATTATTAAATATTTTCTTTTATTTCTAAACTTAATTCATCTTCTATTTAAATCATAGTTTTACGAGTTATACCAAGTAAAAGATTGCTTAATGTAGGTATAAATATGATACATCTTTTTTTATAATAAAATAAGCTCCTGTCTCCTCTGCATTATAACTATTAATATTAAGTAAAAGCGCTTCATTAAATCGGTTTACCGTCTAAATAGAAATTATCTATTTATTATAATACATTTAAAAAAATTGAATTAAAAAACCCTTCCTGAAATTATCTAGAAGGGTTTTTTAATTATATTAATTATTGCCTTCTTTCAACTTGTTCGAATTGAAATTATAATGACAATAATTATATTTATTATATTTTTCATTTTTATAGATTAATGGTGTTAGTTCTATTTTTTTTATTTTATATTAGTTTTGAATCTATGATTGAAACAAGTATTAAATTCTAAATAAATTAAGTTTTTTTATGACAATACATCAACAAAAGCTTTAAAAAAATATAGTGAATGCAAATATATAAGGTTTTTATTTAGAAAACATATTAAATTATAATTGACATTAAATCTGACTTACTAATAATAACAACATTCTTAGCAAGTATAATAAGCACAAGACAGTATTTATTGTATTTTAAAAGACTAAATAATTTATTTTTTAACACTAAATATTATTATAATTAATCTAGTTTTGATAACTAAACATAAAACTAGCCTAAAAACAAACTGTATTTAATAATTTTAAGTACTTTAAAGTTTTTTATTGATAACCAAAATGTATATGATGAAACAAAAAACTATTAAAAATCTATGCTTTCTAATTTTTTTAGTGATTGGAGTTAATTCGTTTTCACAGATTACGATTGACAAATCTTATTCTGTTACTGATTTGATTAATGAATTAATTCCTGCTGATGGAATAGATGGTACTCCACAAGGAATTTATTTTGATGGGTTGAAAGGAAACGCAACAAGTAACCAAGTACAAATTGGTTACTTTGAAGCTTCTGGTGCTACAGCAGCAGGCCTAGGTTTTTCATCCGGTATTATAATGTCAACTGGTGATATCGCTAATGTTTTACCCGGAGGAGGAAATTCAAGTTTTAATTCAAGTACCGGAGATGTAAGATGGAGTTATTCTACTACAAACCCATATCCTGACACAGATTTAAATGTAATGTCTGGCGGTACAGGGTTCAGCTCAATTTATTCCTATTCTAATGCTGGTGTATTATATTTTGAATTCGTTGCAAAATCATCAAATTTAAAATTTAATTATGTTTTTGGTTCAAATGAATACGAAAATTACACTTGTAGTGAGTATAATGATAAATTTACTTTTTTACTATCTGGACCTGGAATAGATGGAGGTAATACGTATACCTATAACGGAACAAACTCTGTTAATATAGCTCTAGCTTCAGATGGAAGTGATGTATC
>CAWVSR010000128.1:0-3782 GCA_963932865.1 uncultured Kordia sp.
CGTTACATTAATAAACGCCTTTAAATTTGTTGCCGGATTCAATAAATATCCTGCCTGTAAATCTGCTATAAAAATTGTAGCCTTATCACCTTGTAACATTTCTATTCCATTATCTGACGGGCGTAAATCATTGTTGACATAAATATCTCCTCCATAACTCACCCCATCACCTTTGTCTAATCCGCGTTGACCATAAAGTAGTTTAACCATACCATACCAACGGTTGTAATTATAATGACCAATACCTATTATTTCTTTGAAATTAGCACCCCATAAATGCGCCATAGACTGATTGTTATGCCCGTAGTTTAACAATAACTCATCATGGGAGTATGTATAAGGTCTTGCTTGATTATACTCCAATTGAAGTAATAAATTCTTAACTTTAAAGGCATTGTAAAATTTAGCTCCAAATTGAAAGCCTAATTTATTTTTCCAACTTTTTTCGCCGCCAAAAATATCTTTTGATGAAAACTCATCAATAATTAATTGTCCATATATATTTACTTTATTGGATAGCTTATACTTTCCGCTCAAACCAATTAAAGCATTTCCTGATCTTGAACCCGTTGAAAATTCAATTGCTCTATAAAATATAATAGGATTTAAATAATTAACATCGAACCCTCTATTATTTTTATTTGCCCATAAAACTGATTCAAAAAAACCAATATTTAACTTTTTACTAACATTCCAACTTAAAAAATGTGTTGCCATATATTTACTTCCATAAGCACCATCAACTGTAGCTTCAGGACGAACATCCTTGAGCCACATCCATGTATTAGTGTATTTTATTTTCCAAAAGGAAGTGTTTAATTTTAAAAACGGACTGGGACTAGCTACATCACTAATAAACAAAGATCGATATCCATCCCCTATAAAATTTTTACCATGCCCGAATTGAGCAGAAAACATTTTACTTGCCCTATAAGATATATAACCTTCAGCTATTGGATAATCATAAGCATCAGTCTTAAATTCTTTTGCAATCCCTCTTCCAGGAATTATTGCAGGATTCCCTCCATCAGGCTTTATACTTTCAGCATACGTATTCACATAATCTGCAAATCGTCCTTGACTTTCAAAGATGCTTGCTGAAAAACTAAACTTATTACCTAATCCACCTTGAATATTTACAGCTCTAGTATTATTGTATGTATATGAAATATCACTTTGGAAATCCTTCCCTAGCTGCAAATCAACAACTACATCAGCCGTGAACCAATAATCTTTTCCTTGAACAGCGACCAAATGTTCATTCCAAAACTTTCTACCAAGCCACGAATTCTTTTCCTTTTTCAATAAACTTAAATTCGACTCAAAATCATAATATTTGGAAACATCACTATAGTCATAAGGTTTCACTGCAGTATGTGAGTTTGACCCTACAACATTTAAATTGTAATCAAACTTTGCGTAATTTTGGTGGGTAAAAGGTATATTCAATCCACTTTTATATTGCTTCATATTAGCGCCACCTAAATTGACAATACTATCATATTCCATGGCGGCTACTTCTAATTTATTTTTAGGTTTTCTTAGCTCTGTTTTTGAATTAATCCACTCTAAGGAGGGAACTAAAACCTGCATAGTATATTGTGTATACACAGGTTTTCCATCATACGTAGCGGGAGAAATATCAGGAAACTTTTCGAAAGCACTATTTACTTCTTCTTTTAGTTCTGAATAAATCGCATTGGCATAAATTACCTTAAAACTACCTTCTTTAGTAACTTCAAACAAAATATCCATTCTCCCTTCATAATTATCTTTTTCTATAATTTCAGGCATGTTAAATAATGTAGAGAAAGAACGCTGAACATTCTCTCTAAAACAACTAGGCAACTCTGAAATTTCTACCATTTCACAAGATGGAAAAACAGGATATTTTTCAAAATTATTTATGGTTTGTGAATACGAGAAAAATCCCATAAACATAAATACAACTAAATAGGTATGTTTCATTTTTATGATTTGATTTTTGCAAAATACAACAAATACTTCTCTTAAGCATTTATGCGAAAAAAAACCTACTCATTACACATGAATAGGTTTTAGATGTGTGATTATTCAAAAATATATTAATCAACTTTAAATATTAAAGGCAAAGCGTATGTAACATTAACTTTTTGAAAACCTTGTTTTGCAGGCTTCATTTTTGGCAATGAACGAATTATTGCCTTAATAGCTTCTTTTTGAAGTTCAGCATGTGGCGCCCTAGCCATAACATCAACTATATCACCATTGTAATTAATTGTAAAAGAAATATTAATTTTTTGCACTCCACTAAGTCCGTTATCTATAGCAATGTCACTATTAAAATTTCGTTGTATGTGTTTTGTAATCTTCTTTTGAAAACATTTGAATTTTGACTCCTTACTATCTAGGTCACCACAACCTGGATATTCAGGATAATCACTAACTAAAGAAACAGGCAAGGTATCAATTAATGTAGGTAATTCGTCTACCAAAATACTATCAACCGTAACTGAACTATTTTGAGTTACTTTGGGAGATGGATTAAAATTTTCTAAAATTGGAATTTGATTATCTAAAATTTTTGGATCTTCATAATTAAATTGTTTTTGGATTGACTTAATTTTTTCTTTGACTATATTTTCCTCGATTACAAAATCTAGAATTCGAAAATCTTGATCAACTGGATCATTCAAAACTATTGCAGGTTTAACTATTCTCTTTTTGTCAAATTTCATTTGAAATAATCCAAAAAATAAAAATAAAGTTGCAATTAAACCGATCTGAAAATAAAGTTTACTGTGCTGTTTTGAATTTGCCAGATGTTTCATCTCTCTTGATGAAAGGCTCATCTTCTTATTATCCGACTTTTTGAAAATTTGTAAATTCATAATTATTATGGTTTTAGTTATGAATTATAATTCCAAGAAGTATACCACAAAAAAAAAATCCTAAGCATAGCTTAGGATTTTTAATATATTTTTAAAAGAAATTAATCTTCTACTGCAAAAATTACAGGAATAGAGAAAGGCATCTTTACAGGTTTTCCTCTCTGCTTACCAGGTTGCATTTTTGGTAGTGTTTTAATTACTCTAATCATTTCCTTTTTAAGTTCAGGGTGAGGTGCTCTTGCATTTACATTAACAACATTACCCTTTTTATCAACTTTAAAACCAACAAATATTTTCTGACGACCGGTTAAACCTAAATCTGCAGCCAAATCTGTATTAAATTTCTTGTTGATAAATTTAGAAATCTTTTCAGACATACATTTTTTACGATCTGCATTATTCTTTTTTCTTTCACAACCAGGAAAAACAGCAACGTTCTCAATGATAGAAAAAGGAACTTCTACATCTTCTTCAACTTCCTCAACTTCTACTTCTTCGATCTCAACAATCTCCTCATTTTCATCTGTTTCAGTAGATTCTATAACTGTTTCTTCTATTTCCTCTTCATCTTCTACAATTTCAATTACTTCAGGAGCAGCAGGAGGCGGTGGAGGAGGTGGAGGTGTTTGTAATATCTCCGTTAATGGTATTTCTTCCTCGTCTAAGTCACCCATATCCAATGCGGCAACGTCAAAATCTATTTTATCGTATGTTTTATGATTTAATGCTAAAAAAGTAATTAACATCACAGCAGCAATACCAACAGCGTAATAAAAAGCACTGTTTTTTTTAATATCTGCCTTAGGATTTTTTTTTAATTCCATTATTTTATAATTTAATAGGTGCTAAAATAGCCAAAAAATAATAAAACTTGCAACTATTTAAGTGAATTTAACTTGTTATTTTTTTTAA
>CAWVSR010000129.1:0-3741 GCA_963932865.1 uncultured Kordia sp.
ATAAAATCAGTTTACGCAGCTTTAAACGGAGTGCATAGAATGAGTCCGGAAATTGAAGGTTTGGTTGAAACTTCTAATAATATTGCAAAAATTATTATTGCAAATGGTGAAGCTACAGTAATGTGTTTGACTCGTTCATCAGTAGACTCAAATAAAGATGACTTATCAAATAAATTAACATCTTGTTTTGAAATGGGTGGGTTTGAAGTTGAATTGTCAGGGTCTTATCCAGGATGGACCCCTAACATGAACTCTTCAATAGTAAAGTCGACAGCAGAAATATACAAAAGAATAAATGGAGAAGATGCAAATGTTGCAGCTTGTCATGCAGGTTTAGAATGTGGAATATTGGGTACGCATTATCCAGAAATGGAAATGGTTTCTTTTGGACCAACAATAAAAGGGGCACATTCACCTGACGAAAGAGCAAGTATTTCTTCAGCAAAAAAATATTGGAATTTCTTTTTAGAAGTTTTGAAAGAGACACCAAAGAAATAAGCGTTTTTATTCAAAAAAAAGCTACTCAATTGAGTAGCTTTTTTTTTGAATAAAATTTGAAATTATTTTTTGTTTTTTGTACTCTGATTAAATAATTGAAAAACATAGCCAACAGTAATGTTATGTTGTATAAACCAAAAATGTTGTTTGGCAGAATCTCCGTCTGAGGTGGTTCTTATCCAGGGCATGTTTATAAATCCTCCTTTTAATTCAGTTTGAATTTGTAAATGATTGAAAAACACTAAACCAAGTCCTGCCTTAGCGCTAATTCCATATCCTGCCCATTTAAACTCATCGTTTCTTTCTTTTCCAATAATAGTAGCGTCAGTTTTAGGATATAATCCTCCAACTCCAAAACCCTCTATAAGGTTAATTTGAACTTTATTTGGGTTAAAATTGAAATACTTACCTAAATCGTCTACACGTGCAATTTCAATATTTACATAATTTAGGCCGTCAGTATGTTCAAAAGCAAAAAAACTAGGTTCGCCCTCTTCGTTTTTAGTATCAATTAAATTAATGATATCATTGTTATAATTTCCGTTATAACTTGTGTCTCCTTGTTCAATTCCATCAAAATTAATGTAGCCATCTATTGCTACATTCTGAGGTCTAGTTACTACATATTTCATATGATCAAAACCAAAAGAAATTTGATAGTTGTCATGAATGTAATATCCTACTCTAAAATTAGTTTGAGGAATAGTCATTCTTGCCGGGTTGATATAATCAATATGCCACCCTTTTGGTTTGTCTTCAGCATGAACATTATGTAGGGTAAAATTATAATTTTCACCTTCAAATTGTATATCAGATTTTGAGTATTTACTCCTATTCCCTCCCCAATAAAAATAAGCTTTACCTTTATTTTTATTATAAGTAAATGAAGATTCAGTGGGGTTGATTTCTTCTTGGGAATATCCAATGGTATTGATTATTACTAATAATGAGACTAGATATGTTTTACAATTCATTGATAGTTTTTCTAATTTTAACTAAATTGGAAAGAAGGTTTTCTAAATGGTTTAAATGTAGCATATTTGCTCCATCACTCATTGCATTAGAAGGGTCAAAATGAGTTTCAATAAATAATCCATCAACATTGTTTACAATTCCAGCTCTAGCAATAGTTTCGATCATATCTGGTCTACCACCAGTTACTCCTGAATTTTGATTAGGTTGTTGTAATGAATGTGTAACATCTAAAATTGTTGGTGCAAATTTACGCATTGTTGGTATACCTCTAAAGTCAACAATCATGTCTTGATAGCCAAACATAGTTCCTCTGTCAGTAATCCAAACTTTATCACTACCAGCATCTTTAACTTTTTGAGCTGCATGTTGCATAGCCTCAGGGCTCATAAATTGTCCCTTTTTTAAGTTTACTACTTTT
Source organism: uncultured Kordia sp. (assembly GCA_963932865.1). Taxonomy (GTDB): domain Bacteria; phylum Bacteroidota; class Bacteroidia; order Flavobacteriales; family Flavobacteriaceae. The sequence goes on from CAWVSR010000129.1 coordinate 1,892, forward strand.
CCAGTTTTTGCTGCAGCAACTACTAAATCAGTTTGACGAACTAAAAATGCAGGGATTTGTAATACATCTACATATTCTGCAGCCATTGCAGCATCTGAAACTTCATGAATATCTGTAACTGTAGGAACATTAAAAGTTTCTGAAACTTTACGTAATATTTTTAGTGCCTTTTCGTCTCCAATACCTGTAAAACTATCAATTCTACTTCTATTAGCTTTTTTGAATGAGCCTTTAAAAATATAGGGGATTTCTAATTTATTAGTAATACCAATTACTTTTTCTGCAATTCGCATAGCCATATCTTCACTTTCAATAGCACACGGACCGGCTAATAAAAAGAAATTATTGCTTTTAATGTGCTTGATGTTTGGTATTAAATCTAAATTCATAAGATGTATTTTTTGCGCAAAGGTACTGTTTTTTAACCTTATGTATTAAGTTTTTAAGAAAGTCATAACATATTAATAACGCATTATAAATAAACATATTAATGGTTTAAAATAAAAATGCGTACCTTCGCGCCCTTAAATTAGAGATTTATAGTTATGAGTTCTGTTAAAAATATTGCAATTATTGCCCATGTCGATCATGGTAAAACAACGTTGGTAGATAAGATTATGTACCATTGCCAGTTATTTCGTGAAAACCAAAATACTGGAGATTTAATTCTTGATAACAACGATTTAGAACGAGAACGAGGAATAACTATTACCTCTAAAAACGTATCTGTAATCTATAAAGGAACAAAAATCAATATTATTGATACTCCAGGTCACGCCGATTTTGGTGGAGAAGTAGAGAGAGTATTAAATATGGCTGATGGTGTGTTACTTTTAGTAGATGCATTCGAAGGGCCAATGCCTCAAACACGTTTTGTTTTACAAAAAGCGATTGACTTAGGTTTAAAGCCTTGTGTTGTTGTAAACAAAGTAGATAAAGAAAACTGTACTCCAGAAGAAGTTCATGAAAAAGTATTTGACTTAATGTTTGAGTTAGGTGCAGAAGAGTGGCAAATGGATTTCCCTACAGTATATGGTTCTGCAAAGAACAATTGGATGAGTGATGATTGGCAAAACCAAACTGAAAACATCGAGCCGTTGTTAGATATGGTATTAGAGCATGTTCCAAACTTTGAACCAAAAGAAGGAAATACTCAAATGTTAATAACATCCTTAGATTTTTCTTCATTTACAGGGAGAATAGCTATTGGTCGTTTAACTCGTGGTACCTTAAAAGAAGGAATGCAAGTTTCTCTTTGTAAAAGAGATGGTAGCATTGTAAAGTGTAAGATTAAAGAATTGCAATTATTTGAAGGTTTAGGGCGTTTAAAAGTGTCTGAGGTTAAAACTGGAGATATATGTGCAATTGTAGGTTTAGAAGGTTTTGAAATTGGTGATACTATTGCTGATATTGAAGCTCCTGAAGCATTAGCAACTATTGCTATTGATGAGCCTACAATGAGTATGTTGTTTACAATTAATGATTCACCTTTCTTCGGGAAAGATGGTAAATTTGTAACATCTCGTCATATTAAAGATAGATTAAATAAAGAGTTAGAAAAGAATTTAGCATTACGTGTTAACGAAACAGATAGTGCAGATAAGTTTTTAGTATTTGGACGTGGGGTATTGCACTTATCAGTATTGATAGAAACAATGCGTCGTGAAGGGTATGAATTACAAATAGGTCAGCCTCAAGTAATTATTAAAGAGATTGATGGTGTTAAATGTGAACCTGTAGAAGAATTAACTATTGATTTACCAGAATCTGTTTCAGGTAAGGCAGTAGAAATGGTTTCTATGCGTAAAGGTGAAATGGTTTCTATGGAAGCTAAAGGAGATCGTATGATT
>CAWVSR010000130.1:0-3740 GCA_963932865.1 uncultured Kordia sp.
TCTTCCCAGTTTTTCCGAGCCAATTGCTGCATGTCTGAATCCGTATCACTCTCATCCATTATTTCTAAGCCTAATAAAGTTTCAATAACATCTTCCATAGTTACCAGACCGCTTACCGAACCATACTCATCAACAACCAAAGCAACATGCTCTTTCTCTTGTATAAATTTTTCAAAAAGGTTTGGAATAGGAACATTTCTATTAACCACTAACAAATCACGTTTTAAATTTTTTAATTGTTTTTGATCTTTATCATTAGCAAGATCTTTATACACATCGTCTTTTAAAACATAGCCTGAAATATTATCTGGATTACTCTTATAAATTGGTATTCTAGAAAATCGTAAATTCGGATTTGATTCAAAAAAAGCTTTAATATTAGTCTCCTCTTCTGCAATTTTCATCACAGTTCTTGGAGTCATTACATCTTTTGCTAAAATTGATTTAAAGTTTAACAGGTTCTTTATCATCCTAGACTCAGACTCTTCAAAAACTCCTTCTTCATTTGCAATATCAGCCATAGCAGAAAAATCTTCTCTACTAAGAACACTTTCTCCGTGAGCTCCTTTACCAATTAATTTAGTAGTTAACTGTAACAACCACAAAATACCTGTCCATTTTAAAGGAAACATTAATATTTGTAATGTTTTAGTAGTGAAATTAGTTAGACTTTTCCAGTAAGTAGCCCCTATAGTTTTAGGAATAATCTCTGAAACAACCAATATTAAAATAGTCATTATTGCAGATACAACTCCTACAATATTGAATCCCAGTACATCAATTTTATAAGGTAATTGTTCTGCTTGAACTCCTACTAATATTGCTCCAACAGTATGTGCAATAGTATTTAATGTTAGTATAGCAATTAAAGGCTTGTCTACATCTTTTTTTAAAGCTTCTAAACTAGATGCATAACTTTTACCTTCTTTCTTTTTAAGATTAACATACGTAGGTGTAACACTTAACAATACTGCTTCCAAGATAGAGCACAGAAAAGAGAAGAAAATGGATACCGTTGCATAAATTAAAAGTATTGTCATAGTTTACTGTATGTTTTAATTTAATAAGTTATGATATTAAAGTTACAATATCTTTTGCAAAGTAACTTGCTATAATATCTGCTCCTGCACGCTTAAATGCCATTGTACTTTCCATCATAGTTTGATCATGGTCTAACCAACCTTTTTCTGCTGCTGCTTTTATCATGGCATATTCACCACTAACTTGGTAAACTGCAACTGGAACATCATATTCATTTTTAACTTCACGTACAATATCTAAATAAGGCATTCCTGGTTTTACCATTACAATATCTGCACCCTCATCAATATCCATTTCAGTTTCTCTTAATGCTTCAAAACGGTTTGCATAATCCATCTGATAGGTTTTCTTATCTTTAGGAACATCTTTAACATCTGCTGGAGCAGAATCTAAAGCATCTCTAAAAGGCCCATAAAATGCAGATGCATATTTTGCTGAGTAACTCATAATTCCAACATCAATCAATCCTTCATCTTCTAAAGCTTCACGTATTACTCCTATTCTACCATCCATCATATCACTAGGTGCAACAAAATCTGCTCCTGCCTCTGCATGAGAAACTGCCATTTCTGCTAATAACTCTGAAGTTTCGTCGTTTAAAATAATTCCATCTTCAACAATTCCGTCATGTCCAAAAGAAGAATACGGATCTAAAGCAACATCCGTCATTACCAACATTTCTGGACAAGCATCTTTTACTGTTTGAATGGCACGTTGCATTAAACCTTTTGCATTTAATGCTTCTGTACCAGCATTATCTTTTAATTTATCTGGAACTTTCACAAATAAAAGCACAGACTTTAAACCCATTGCCCAAAGCCCTTTAACTTCCATATACAACAAGTCTAAACTAAAACGATAGTAATTAGGCATTGATGCAATCTCTTCTTTTACCCCCATTCCTTCAACAACAAAAAGCGGTACTAGAAAATCGTTTGGAGTAATGTTATTTTCACGTACTAAAGCTCTAATTGCTGAATTAGCTCTTAATCTTCTATTTCGTCTTAATGGATACATAGTAAAATTTTAACTGATTATATTTTATTAATATATACCCCTTTGAGTATATTTTTTGATTTTAAGGTTTAACTAACCCAATTGATAGGATTCTGAAGTACTTTGACTAGTCGTTCTTCCTCACTACCTTCTTCAGGATTATGATTATAATGCCATTGCACTTTTGGAGGCAAACTCATTAAAATACTTTCTATTCTTCCGTTTGTTTTTAATCCAAATAAAGTTCCTCTATCATGAACTAAATTAAATTCTACATAACGTCCTCTTCGTACTTCTTGCCAATCTTTATGTTCTTTGGTATATTCTTGAGCTATTCTTCGTTCCAAAATAGGAACATAACTTTCTAAAAAGCTATTTCCAATTTCAGTAACAAAATCAAATCTATTTTGCATTGATAGAGTTTCTGTTTCTTTTAAATAATCAAAAAACAAACCACCAATACCTCTACCTTCTTTTCTATGAGCGTTATAAAAATAGTCATCACAACGCTTTTTATACATTGGATAAAAAGATAAATCGTGTTTATCGCAAGCATCTTTACAAACTTGGTGAAAATGTATAGCATCTTCATCAAACAAATAATAAGGTGTTAAATCTTGTCCGCCTCCAAACCATTGTGTTACAATTTCTCCCGCTGCATTATACATTTCAAAATAACGCCAATTAGCATGAACTGTTGGAGCAAATGGATTTTTAGGGTGTAATACTAAACTTAAACCACAAGCAAAGAAATCAGAATCCTCTACACCAAAACTTTTCTGCATTGCTTCAGGAAGTTTTCCGTGTACTGAAGAAATATTTACACCTCCTTTTTCAAAAACATTTCCGTTTTCAATAACACGAGTTCTTCCTCCACCACCTTCAGGACGATCCCATAAATCTTCTTGAAATTTTACTTTACCATCTATAATTTCTAATCTCCTACAAATAGTATCTTGTAAGTTTTGAATGTATGCTTGAAATTTTTCTTTCATATTACTCAACTTGATGTATTCTTTTTACTGTTTGCTTTGAGGCAGACACTACCGATAAAGGTAATGCTAAAATAATACCTATTAAAGGGATCATTAGAAGTAATATAAACACAATTCCATTACCAATTGCTATTCCTTTGTTTTCCTTGACAAAAGAAATACTTTCTTTATATTTAAAATGTCGCTCTAGTGTATAATCCATATTTCCGAAACCAGCATAATAGGCTTGAATCAAGAAAATTAATATGGTAAAAACAATGCCTATAATCGGTATTAAACTTAAAAAGAATAATGGGAATATATACAACAGTTCCTTAACTAAGTTTCTAATATTAATTTTAAAAGCTCGTAATAGTGAAGATGAAAAAGAAGGAGCTTCATTAACATGTCCAGTAAAATGCGCTTCAATTTTTTCTGAGACAGGAGTCATAAAAGGAGCAGAAAACGCCATTACAATATGTCTGTAAAAAATTAGCCCAAAGACTAAAATAAGAAAAACACCCATTAGTGTACCTGCGCCTGAAACAAACTCTTTACCTGAATCAAAAAACCAAAAGCTTGCTATATAATTTCCTATGGTTTCAGAAAAACCATACGCACTAGTTATTATGATTCCAGCAGTAAAAAAACTAATAAAAATAGGTATTGCAAAATATCTCCATAATTTAAGTTTATTCAATAACTGAAAAGCAGAAAAATATGCCTGAA
>CAWVSR010000131.1:0-3736 GCA_963932865.1 uncultured Kordia sp.
GTGTCAGATTCTAATATTACAGCAGCTGAAATTAGCTTGTCAGTTTTATTGGTAGCTTTTATTTCAGTACTATCTTTTTGAGCAAAAATTATGTTTGCAAAAATTAAAAAGCATATTGAAAGAATTGTGTTTTTCATTTTAAGTAATGGTTAGTTAGAATAAATGTAAAAATAGTTAATTAATTATGATCTCGATTTTTACAATTCATGAATTAAAGTGAGATCTAATATAATGCTATGGATTTACGTATTTAAAACTAGTTTCTATCACCATTAGTGAGATGATAAATTCAAAGATGAAACAACTTGTAATATTTATTTTAGAAATAAACTCAACTCCTTGCTTAAATTTTATCTTTTTTTATTTCAAATTGTTATTATAGAAAGTTTCATTTTTTGAAGTATGATAATTATACTTTTTTTTGAATGGTGTTAGAACTATGTATAAACCACTAGTTACTATCGGTTTAATTGTAGGAGCAATCTAAAAGTTAATTTTTTGTTCATTTTATTTCCTTATTATTATTTAGAATAAATAAAAATACTACATTTGTCGAAATTTTTTAACTAAATCAAATTAACATGAAGATTACAATACTAATTCCATTATTGATGTGCTTTTTTGGCTTTGCACAACAAAATGAGGTAACCGGTACAATAGTAACAAATGAAAGTAAGCCACTATCGGATGTAAGTGTTCGAATTGCAAACACTTCACAAGGAACGACAACCAATGAAATGGGAGTTTTTGTTCTTAAAAATGTAAAAAAAGGAGATATAAAATTTATCATATCTTCAATAGGTTTTAAAACAAAAGAAACAATAGTTACTGTTTTAAATGATAAGCAAACTAATATTGGTTCAATAATACTTTTTGAAGGAAATGAATTGCTTCAAGAAGTTGTAATTGAAGGAACTAGAGATAATAAGTTTAACAGAAAAGAAACAGCATATGTTTCTAAACTTCCATTAAAGGATATTGATAATTCGCAAGTTTATACAACAGTAACAAATGAACTTTTAGAGTCTCAAATAATTACAAATTTCGATGACGCTTTGTTAAATGCAACAGGAGTTAGTAAATTGTGGGAGTCAACAGGTAGAGCACCAGGAGAAGGAACTGGATATTTCTCAGTAAGAGGTTTTTCTACTCAACCTGCCTTAGTGGATGGAATGCCTGGATTTACATTTAGTGCCATAGATCCATCTTATATTGAAAGAATTGAAGTTATTAAAGGACCTTCTGCTACATTATTTGGGAGTACAGCTACATCAATAGGTGGATTAATAAATGTTGTAACAAAGAAACCGTATAAAGGTTTTGGAGGAAATGTTTCTTATACCACAGGTTCATTTGGATTGCATAGAATCTCTGCAGATATTAATACTCCTCTAGGAAAGGGAAATGTTCCTTACTTTAGAATGAACGCTTCTTATTTAACACAAGATAGCTTTCAAGACGCTGGAGGAAAAGAGACATTCTTTGTCGCTCCATCTTTGACTTACAGTGTGAATAGTCGTTTAAATTTATCTTTTGGTCTTGAGTATTCAAGAACAGAACAAACAAATCCATCAATGTTATTTTTAAGAAGAGGTATGCAAATGCCTACCAATAATGTGGGTGACTTAGGTATCGACCCAGAAAAATCATTTACTTCTGACGATGTAACTTTAACAAGTCCAATTTTTAATACTCGTGCAATTGCAGATTATAAGCTTTCAGATAACTGGAATTCAAATACAGTTTTTGCAAGTACTTACTCTCAAGCAAAAGGATATTACCAATATATGATTGAAGGAGCAAGTGTTGCTTTTGGAACTTTACAGCCTTTATTGGAGATACCATCACCAGATTTAATGCAAAATGTTGGTGCTGTTTTAATGGAGTCTCAATCTTTATTGAATCAAGATGTATTTGCTAGGATATATGATTACAGAGATGCAGATGCAACAAAAGCAAACTTTCAACAAAATTTTACAGGAGACTTTAAATTAGGTTCAATGCGTAATAGAATGGTTCTTGGTTTAGATTATGTATATAGAGAGCAAAATACAAGAAATAAAACAGGAAACCCTTCGATTACTCAAAACGGTGCTTTCCCTGCAATTAATCAAAACTTATTAGATTTAGAAGGGTTTGGACTTATTCCAGTAGGAACTGCTGCTGGACTTCAAGCACAATTAAATAATTTCCCTTATTTTGATGGTTTCTTTTCATCTAACGGAAATGTAGTACCAACATCTTTTACACCTAATACTACTTACAGTACTACAGAGCAAGCACTTGATAATGTATTTAATCAAATACCTGCAATGAATATATCGACTCGTTCTCAAACTTATGCTGCTTATGTTTCAAATGTACTAGATGTTACGGATAAGTTAAGTGTTAATTTAGGTTTGCGTTTAGATCACTTTGATCAAGATGGAGATAAATCAACAGATCAAGATGATTACTCTAAAACAACATTATCTCCTAAAGCAGGTATTGTTTTTCAGCCAATTAAAGATAAATTAACCCTGTTTGGAAACTATCAAACTGGTTTTGTTAATGTAGATCCAGTAATTAATTTTGATGGAACGGTAAGTACATTCGACCCTCAGGAAGCAATACAGTTTGAAGGAGGAGTAAAAGCGAACTTCTTTAATGGGAAATTAAGTGCTGGTGTGAGTTATTATGATATTACTGTAGAAAATACTACAAATACAGACCCTACTCAACCATTATTTCCTTCAACTATTGACATAAAAGAAAGTACAAGTAAAGGGGTTGAAATAGAGGTAAATGCTAATCCTATTTCTGGTTTGAACTTAAGAGCTTCTTATGCATACAATGAAAGTGAAATTACAGATGCTTATAGTAGTTTAGTAAACACAACATTTATAGAGTTAGAAGGAAGAAGACCAGAATCTGCTGGGCCAGAATCGTTATATAATTTTTGGGCAGATTATAAATTCAAACAAACAAGTTTCTTGAAAAATTTCGGTCTAGGAGCAGGATTTAATGGAGCTTCTGAGCATTTGACAATGAATAATTCAGTTTCTGGAGTGTTTACTTTACCAAGCTACACTATTTATAATGCAAGTGCATATTATGATGTTAAAAAGTTTCGTGTAGGGTTTAAAGTGAATAACTTAACAGATGAGACATATTATAAAGGATGGAGTACAGTAAATGCGCAAGCTCCAATGTCATTTTTAGGTTCATTCACCTACAAGTTTTAATTATTTAATAATATGATATTCTTCAGTTTATTTTGTAATTTTTGCAGTTGTTTTTTATGGTATCCTGATAATAACTGGTTAAATTATAAATCATCTGATAGTTCAAAAAAACATCTCTATTCACGTGGAATAGGGGTGTTTTTGATTTTAATTTCTATTGTAGTTTCAAGTTTTAAAATAGGACTAACAAACTCTTGTATATTACAGTTTTTAGTAGCTTGTATTATAACTAGTTTAATTATTATCCTTTATCCTGTTAGGTTACTAAACAGTATCTATATTGTTTTAATTCTTTTATTAGGATCTTTAATAGAGTTTACGATAAATTATGCCAGCTAATAAAAAACACTTGTCAAATTCCTTACCTCAAAAAACAGGAAAAATAACTTGCGCAACAATAGGTGGTTACCTAATTAGTGCCTTAATGCATATGAATTTTGCTTTATGGTTTTCATTCCATAAAGAGATTCTTGTTTTGGGAACTTTTAGTGTTTATTTGTTTTGGGTGATAC
>CAWVSR010000132.1:0-3721 GCA_963932865.1 uncultured Kordia sp.
GTTTCTGACCATTTGCTGTCTTCGTAAACATAAATAGTAACTACTGGTCCGAATAATTCAGTTTCCATAGTTGCATAGTTAGGATTAGTAGTTACAATTACTGTAGGCTCAATAAAGTATCCTTTAGATTTATCGTAATTTCCACCAGCAACTATTTCGGCATCAGTATCTTTTTTCGCTTGATCTATGAAAGAAGCGATTTTGTCAAAAGATCCTTCATGTATAACAGCAGTAATGAAATTACTTAAATCTGCAGGAGAACCCATTTTGAAAGAAGCAACATCTTCTTTTACGTGATTGATTATTTCATTAGCTGTAGATTTTGGTAAATAAATTCTTGATGCAGCAGAACATTTTTGACCTTGATACTCAAAAGCTCCTCTTGAAATAGCTGTAGCAACTTGTTTTGTGTTAGAAGTTGGGTGAGCAATGATAAAATCTTTACCACCAGTTTCTCCCACTATTTTAGGGTATGTTTTGTAGTTATGAATGTTTTCTCCAATCTTTTTCCAAATTTCTTTGAATACATACGTCGATCCTGTAAAGTGAATTCCAGAAAAGTCAGGACTTGCTAAAACAGTATCAGTAATCATTAACGGGTCTCCGTAAACAACATTAATTACGCCATCAGGAACTCCTGCTTCTTTAAATATGTCAACAATTACTTTTGCTGAAAATATTTGATGATCACTTGGTTTCCAAACAACAGTATTACCCATTAAAGCAGCACTTGCTGGTAAGTTAGCTGCAATAGCTGTAAAATTGAAAGGAGTAATGGCGTAAATGAATCCTTCTAAAGGTCTGTATTCTACTCTGTTCCAAACTCCGCTTGAAGATGCTGGTTGGTCTTTGTAAATATCTGTCATGAACTTTACGTTAAAACGTAAAAAGTCAATAAGTTCACATGAAGCATCAATTTCAGCTTGGAAAACATTTTTAGACTGAGCAATCATTGTTGAAGCATTGATTTTAGCTCTGTAAGGACCTGCAATTAAATCTGCAGCACGTAAAAATATTGCAGCTCTTTGTTCCCAAGGAGTTTGAGACCATTTTTTTCTGGCTTCCAAAGCACTAGAAATAGCATTATCAATATGTGATTTTTCCGCTAAGTGATATGTTCCAACAATTTGCTGGTGGTCATGCGGTAAAGTCATGTTTCTGGTGTTGCCAGTTTTAACTTCATCCTTACCAATATATAATGGTACGTCTACCGAACCATTATAATACGCTTCGTATTGTTTGATTACTGCTTCTCTTTCCGGAGTTCCTGGGGCATACGACTTTACGGGTTCGTTTACCGGGTTAGGAACATTAAAAAAACCTTTTGACATAATATTTAAGTTCTAAAATTTGTATTATTTCTAAGTTTTCAAAAATACTAAAAATTTACAAGAATGTGATTAATGAACGTATTCTAAAAATAATTGAGTGTAAAGTTATTTTAGTTTCAATTTTAAATGAGTATTATTTGTTTTAGAGAACAAATGATATTTTTTGTAAGTTGCAAAAATATAATACAACTTTAAAATAAATATGTGCACTGTATCTTTTACTTATAAAGGGGACAAGGATTTTATTCTTATTTCTAATCGTGATGAAGCGGTTACTAGAAAAACGATGTCGCCAAAAATATATTCGGAAGATAATATTTCTATGATATATCCTAAGGATGAAGTAGCAGGAGGTACATGGGTAGGGACAAGTTCAAAAAACCGTACTTTATGTATATTAAATGGTGCGTTTGTAAATCATAAAAAAAAACTGACATATAAAAAAAGTAGAGGTATTATTGTGAAAGAGTTGTTGAAAGTTGATGATGTTTTTTCAGCAATAGAATCCTATGATTTCAAAGATATTGAGCCGTTTACATTGTTAATTGTAGATTGGAATTCAGTACTTAAATTAATTGAATTAGTTTGGGATGGTAATAAGAAGCAAATTAATGATCTTCCGCTTACTTCAAGAATATGGAGTTCATCTACACTTTATAACTCTGAAATGAAAATGTTTCGTAAAAAATGGTTTCAGGAGTATTTGATTCAAAATGGTTCTTCTAGTGATGAGTTGTTAAATTTTCATGAATTCTATGGAGTTGGAGACCCGATGTTAGATTTAAAAATTGATAGAGGTTTATTAAAAACGGTTAGTATTAGCTTGTTTGAAAAAGAAAATGAAAGGGTTAATGTAGTTTATAAAGATTTAGTGCAAAAAAATATATCTAACTTAACTTTTGATATTAATGGCAAATAATACAGGGATAATATTAGTTCTTGCATATCCTGAAACTATTGTTATGGTTGCTGATGAATGGTATTCATCACTATTAAAATATTTAGGAATTGGATGTAAAAACTATGTAAGAGCAGGACATGCTGCCTTGGTGTTGATTGAAAAGTCTCGCGGTGATTTAGAATATCATGATTTTGGAAGATATATAACCAAGGATTCAAATGGTAGGGTTAGGGGGGCAAAATATGACGGAGAATTGAAGTTTCCTTTAAAAGCAAAAATAGTAGGTAATAGAGTTTGTAATTTAGAGGAGATATTGGTTTTTTTATCTGAAAATCCAAACTTAACCCATGGAGATGGAAAGTTGGTAGCTTCTGTTTGTGATCAAATAGATTATTCAAAAGCTAAGAGTCAAATTCAAAAAATGCAACGACATGTTGGGATGCCATATGCTGCATTTTATAAAAAAGGAACTAATTGCGCTCGTTTTGTTACTACAACCTTAATCGCATCTGTTACTAATAGTCTGATTAAAAAGAAATTGATTTCATCTCAACGTTTTACCCCAAGTACCGTTGGTAATGTTGTATTGGCAGATACAAACAACAAGGTGTTTAGTGTAAATGAAGGGGTTGTAGCTGATTTTGATTCTTCCGTTTCTAAAGAAAATATTAAATATTTTCTTGATAGATTATCGAATTACAAGCCAGATTTGATAGGTAAGGTAGAGCCAAAGAGGATTGACGGTCTTCATGAAAACGCTAAATGGTTATCAGGTATTGCTGCGGGTGCATGGTATGAATTTACTTTAAGTAATAATTTAGGTGATAATGAGTATAGGTTTAGGCGTATTTCTCCTAAAGGGAATACTGATATAGATGCTGTTTTTGTATCTAATAATTCGTTTTCAATAAACAGAGATTATGAAATACTTCATAATTCAAATTGTTTTTATTGCACAATTAAGCAAGATGACAAAATACTTCAACTTGGGTATTTGAGAGATTTTAATTAAGAGCAAAAGGAGCGCTTAGTTTAAATTTAGGGATAGCAACTTTGAAACTTTTTGAGGAGTTAAAACTTACCATATTGTAAAACCCTTTCATTGAGCCATAGGTTGATGCTAATAAACATCCTGAACCATAACTGTGTTTTTCTCCAGGTTTTAATATTGGTTTTTTTCCAATAACACCTTCTCCTTCAATTATCTCTATATCGTTTAAAGAATCGTAAATTTCCCAGTGTCTTGAAGTTAATTGTACAGATTCTGAGCTGTGGTTTTCTATGGTAACAATATAACCAAAAGCAAAATGCATTTTATAATTTTTATAAAATGTACCCTCAAAGTTGGTTTCTACTGAGATTTTGATTCCTCGTGTGATTTGTTCTACCATAGTAATAGAATTAAATTATATTGTAAAAATAATCATTTTCTAACAATTATTATTAGATGTGTTAAAAATAAAAATCAGTTACTAATGTTTATTGAGCT
>CAWVSR010000133.1:0-3658 GCA_963932865.1 uncultured Kordia sp.
TTTTGATGGTTTCCCAAGAACTACAGGACAAGCAGAAGCATTAGATGCTTTTTTAGAATCTAAAGAAATGGAACTTTCAGGAACTGTTGCTTTGGAGGCTAATGATGAGGTTTTAATAGAACGTTTGTTAGAAAGAGGTAAAATATCCGGAAGAGCTGATGATCAAGATGAAACTAAAATTAGAAATAGATTTGAGGAGTATAATGAAAAAACAGCGCCACTAATTAATTTTTACTCTTCGCAAGATAAGTTTCATTCTGTTAATGGAATTGGATCAATTGAAGATATCACCTTACGTTTAAGTACAGTGATTGATGGTTTAAATTCTTAAGAATTAATAATAAATATAATTAAATAAAGGAGATGTTTAAATGTCCCTTTTCAATTAAATATAATGACTGAAGGAAATTTTGTAGATTATGTAAAGTTGCATGTAACTTCTGGTAAAGGAGGTAAAGGATCTATGCACTTACATAGAGAGAAGTATATAGAAAAAGGAGGGCCCGATGGAGGAGATGGTGGTCGAGGAGGACACATTATACTGAGAGGTAATGAAAATTACTGGACTCTATTGCATTTTAAGTTTAGACGTCATCACAAGGCGCTTCAAGGAGGTCATGGAAGTAAAAGTAGAAGTACGGGCGCTGATGGACCAGATATTTTTTTAGATGTTCCTTTAGGTACTGTTGTTAAAGATTCAGATACTGATGAAGTAATGTTTGAAATCACCCAAAATAATGAAGAAGTAATTCTTTGTAAAGGTGGTAAAGGAGGTCGAGGAAATTGGCATTTTAAAACATCTACAAACCAAACTCCTCGTTATGCACAACCTGGTTTAGAAGGTGAAGAAAAAAATGTAACTTTAGAAATGAAGTTACTTGCAGATGTAGGTTTGGTTGGTTTTCCAAATGCAGGAAAATCTACATTATTATCTGTAATAACCTCTGCCAAACCAAAAATAGCAAACTATGAGTTTACTACGCTAAAGCCTAACTTAGGTATTGTAGAGTATAGAAACTTTCAGTCTTTTGTAATGGCAGATATTCCTGGTATTATTGAAGGAGCTTCTGAAGGGAAAGGATTAGGACATTATTTTTTACGTCATATAGAGCGTAATTCTACATTATTGTTTCTTATTCCTGCAGATGCAGATGATATTACTAAACAATATCAAATTTTATTAAACGAGTTAAAAGTATATAATCCAGAGATGTTAGATAAAGATCGTTTTATAGCGATTTCTAAATCTGATATGTTAGATGAAGAGTTGGAGGCAGAAATGAAGCAGGAGCTTGATGAAAAATTAGGTGTGCCTTATATGTTTATTTCCTCAGTAGCTCAAAAAGGTATTATGGAGTTAAAAGATAAGTTATGGGCTATGTTAAATCCATCAAAGTAATTTAATATTACTTAGCTTTTTTATATCAAAAACTCGTTTGTCAAAAAGACAAATGAGTTTTTTCGCTTACAGCTTTTTAATTAATAGAATAAAATAATTACTACTCCATGTCAATTCAAACACTTTTAATTACACCACCATTTTCTCAATTAAATACGCCATATCCTGCAACGGCTTATTTAAAAGGGTTCTTAGATGAAAAAGGTGTTTTAGTATCGCAATGCGACTTAAGTATTGAATTGTTTTCTAAAGTATTTACTACGGATTTTATTCGTAAAGTATTTTTCCAGGCAGATAACCATAAAAGTTATGAATACCCTTTAGTTTGGGAGCAAAGAGAAGAATATATTCATAAAGTTGAAATGGTGATTAAATATTTGCAGCACCAAGAGGTAACACAAGCATATCAAGTTTTACACAATGGTTTTTTGCCAAAAGGTCATCGAGCGCTAAACATAGAAGAAGATTTAAGTTGGGCATTTGGGAATTTAGGAATATTAGATAAAGCAAAACATTTAGCTACTATTTTTATTGAAGAATTAGGCGATTTTATTCAAGCTAATGTAGATGAGTTTTTTTCTTTTACACGCTATGCTGAACAAATTGCAACTTCTGCAACAAACTTCAATAGCTTGGAAGAGTTTTTACAATATGATCCAACAATTATTGAAGAAGAATTATTAAAGTTATTAGACAGTACATTAAAACTTCACAAGCCAAAATTAATTTGTTTTTCCATACCTTTTCCCGGAAATCTATTTGCAGCATTACGATGTGCGCAGTTTACTAAAAGTAATTATCCAGAAATTAAAATTGCTTTTGGAGGAGGCTATTGTAATACAGAATTAAGAAGTTTAGAAGACCCTAGGATTTTTAAATATATTGATTTTATAAGTTTAGACGATGGGGAAGCACCGATGCTTAGAATAACTGAGTTTATTGAAGGAAAAATTGATGTAGAGTCATTAGAGCGAACTTATGTATTAGAAAATGCAAGAGTAGTTTACAAGAACAAATTACCGAATACCATTTTTCATCATAAAAATTTACCGGCACCAAGCTATGAAGGTTTACCACATGATAAATACCTTTCTTTTTTAGATGTAATGAACCCCATGCATCGTTTGTGGAGTGATGGTAAATGGAACAAATTAACCGTTTCCCATGGTTGTTATTGGAAACAATGTTCTTTTTGTGATGTCACATTAGATTATATAGGAAACTATCAAAATACTACTGCAGATGATTTAGTAGAAAAAATTCAAAAAATTGTAAAAGAAACAGGTACAACAGGTTTCCATTTTGTAGACGAGGCAGCACCTCCAAAAATGCTAAAGGCACTCGCGGAAAAGCTTATTGAAAAAAGAGTTTATATAACTTGGTGGACGAATATCCGTTTTGAGAAAACATTTAATACTGATTTATGTGCATTATTAGCAAAATCTGGATGTATTGCAGTTACAGGAGGTTTAGAAGTTGCATCAGATCGTTTGCTTAAAAAAATGAAAAAAGGTGTTGATATTGGTCAAGTAGCAAGAGTTACGAATGCATTTGCACAACAAGGTGTTATGGTACATGCTTATTTAATGTATGGCTTCCCTACACAAACAGAACAAGAAACAATAGATTCTTTAGAGGTTGTTCGGCAGTTGTTTGAAAATAATTGTATTCAGTCTGCATTTTGGCATCAGTTTACAACAACCGTTCATAGTCCTATAGGTGTAAACCCAGATGATTTTGATATAATGATTACAGGTCCTGTATTTGAAGGTTTTGCTCAAAATGATTTATGGCATGAAGATCCAAAAGGAGCAGACCATTCAAAATATAAAAAAGGCTTGAATTTAGCATTACACAATTATTTAAACGGAATTGGTTTAGACATGGAATTACAAGATTGGTTTGAATTTGACATTCCGCATACAAATCATACTTACCATTTAATAGAATCGTTCTTGCAAAAATAATTTTGCCTAATAAGAATTCATTTTATTAGGCAAAATATAGGTTTATTTACTAACAGTAACCCGAATCCCTTTACTGTGACTAGAGAATTCAGGAGCATACATGCTTTGAATGGTAGAAATTCCATTTGAAAAATCACCAGCATTATTCACTCTTACATCATATTCTAAAACATAGGAGCCTTTATTTAAACGATCAAAAAAGAAATGAGTTGCCACATCCTTTGTGCTTTGGTAATATCCTGTTCCGTCTTGCCACTTGTATTTAGACATTACATTAACAGGCTCAAAACTA
>CAWVSR010000134.1:0-3656 GCA_963932865.1 uncultured Kordia sp.
CTTACTATATAACAAATATTAAAAACTTCGTGTAAAACTTCGTTTAGAAAAATGATGTTTTTCCATTTACCTACACAAACTACTTAAATCCTATTTATTGTCTTCTAAACTTCACCTATTGACTATTTGGGTGATTACCCATATATTTTGGGTAAACACCCAAAGAAGGATTTTTATGACAAATAATTTAGATAAAACATTAGATATTGCAGCACTAGCGATATCTAAAAAACACTCTGGAAAAATTGCAGTTCCAACGATCATACTGTCAGTTTTAACAATTTTTCTTTACTCAATTGTCCTATTTTTATTTGCTAGTAATTTTCTATCTCCATTATTAACATTATTACTTCTGCCATTTTTGACATTTGCATCTTACATACCAATGCATGAAGCAGTGCATGGAAATATCAGTGGAAACAATAAAAAATTTAAATGGTTGGATAAAGTAGTTGGGTATTTAATGGCACCTATAATTGCTATACCTTTTACATCTCATCAAAAAGAACACTTTATGCATCACAGTCACACAAATACAAATAATGACCCTGATGTACACATACAAAACTTATTTAAATCTCCGATACACTTTTACAAAGCAACAATACAGATTATAAAAACACAGAATACCTTTGTAATGAATAATCACACAAGGATAGAAATTATTTTTAGTATAGGTTGGAGAATTCTATTTGTAATGTTTACAGGATTGATTAGTATCCCTATTTTACTAATAGGATGGTTTCTTGGTGCTTTTTTAACAATCTATTTTTTGTCTTACTTACCTCATAAACCGTATAAAAATTCGAAAAGATGGAGGGATACAAATATACAATTATTGCCAATACAATTGTTTGAAAATTTTATTTTCCAACAAAATTTACATGCCGTACATCATCTATTTCCTAGAATACCCTTTTATAATTACAGAAAAGTATTTCAAAAAATAGAACCCACCATGAGAATAAAGAAAACTCCGATTGTAAGCATTATTAACCACAGACCATTATAAAATTTATGAGGACTAAAGAAAAAATAATTAATGAAAGTTTGTTTTTGTTTAATAGTAATACTTTTGAACTATCTACAACTAGTTTAATTTCAAAAAAGTCAGGAGTTCTTGAAGGTTCTCTTTGGTATCACTTCAACTCTAAATATGATTTGGTTGCAGTGCATACAGAATTATTTTTAAATTCGTTTAATAAGCAAAAAACACATACTAAAAAAAATGAACCAAAAGATTTAATACTTGGACTTTTTAGCATATATGAAGTCCTTTGGGACTATAGGTATTTAATGAGAGATACTTTTGAACTAATAGTGGGTGATTACCCGGAACTTTACAAACAAATTTCTGATCTAAATTCTAAAATTGATGACTGGGCAGAGGAAGCAATTATTCATGCAAAAAACCTTGGTGTGTTAATTATTGAAGATGACGATGTAGGTAGCATAGTAGAAATATCATTAATAATAGGCAGGCACTGGTTAGATTATTCTATGAAAAAATATCCATCAAAATCAGACCTATACCTTAGAAAAAAAGGTATAAATCTTCTAATAAAAACTTTTTATCCATATTTAAGCAAAGACTCAAAAGAAATTATGGATCTAATCTATGAAGCAGATTAATTTTTATATATAAGATTGTGTCTCTTTAGAATTTTTATTCGAATGAGCAGATCCTATTGTGTCATAATCTTTGTATTCTAACTTCGTTGAACTTTCAGAATCAAATATTGCGCGAAATAAACAAAAATGAGTGAAGTGGGAGACTTCTGTTGCCCGGTGCCTCCCAAACCGCGCTTGCCTAAGTAAACTTAAGCAGCGAGCGCTAAATCATCGTTAGCATTTGTAATTTAGCCCGATAACGGTGGTACAATACCGAACGAAAGAATTTACCTTTGGGCATCCGTCGATCCTATTTCACCCCCGCAATTTGGTGGAGGTGCCGGGTACCGCCCCCGGGTCCGTAATGGTTATTACGTAAATCGTTTATCGTCGTAGTTGAGGATATCCCCAACAAAATTAATATAATTTATAAAACCCTCTTTTTAAAGAAGATAATAATTATATAGTTAAAACCTTGATAAATGATTCCTTTTTATGCCTTTAAATAAAGAACAAAACGATGAAGTAGAACAACTACGTGCTAGTAGCAACACTACTTTGAGAGCTACTGTTCCATCACTTGAAGAAATTTTATACAAACCACTAGCAGCATTAGATCATGGATTTGTTCGTGTAATTGATTATATGGGTGATGATACAGCGATTGTACAATCGGCTAGAGTTTCTTATGGCAAAGGCACAAAGAAAATTTCTAATGATAAAGGTCTGATTAAATATTTGATGCGTCATTGGCACTCAACTCCTTTTGAAATGTGTGAAATTAAATTGCATGTAAAGTTGCCAATTTTTATCGCTCGACAATGGATTAGGCATCGTACAGCAAACGTAAATGAATATTCAGCTAGATATTCGATTTTGGATAAAGAGTTTTATATTCCATCAGTAGAAAATTTAGCTTCTCAATCTCAAGTCAACAAACAAGGTAGAGCAGAAAATTTAAGCCCTGAAGAAGCCGAAAAAGTTATTGAGCTTTTGAAGAGTGATGCTGAACAAACTTATCGCAATTATGAAGTGATGCTAAATGAAAATTCTGATGGTGAAACTTTAGATGAAAGTTCAATGGGTATTGCACGAGAACTAGCTCGAATGAATTTAACTTTAAACACTTATACGCAGTGGTATTGGAAAATTGATTTAAATAATTTACTACATTTTTTAGCATTGCGCGCAGATGCACATGCACAATATGAAATAAGAGTTTATGCAGATATCATTTTAGATATTGTGAAAAAGTGGGTACCTGTAACCTATGAGGCTTTTGAAGACTATCGAGTAGGTGGAACACAATTATCAGCTAAAGAAATTTTAATTTTGAAAAAAATAATTAAAGGTGAAACAGTTGATCCAGACGCAGAAGGTATTTCTAAGCGTGAATGGGGTGAGCTTCAAAAGAAATTTGATTTGTAATTAATTTTTCGGTTGAATTTTATGTTTTCCTGTTGCATATAAAGATTATGGAAAACCAAGAAGTAACTCAAATAATTGACAATTTAAAAGGGCGTCGTAACTATGAGGAAAAGAAAGCCTCTAAGTTAGGTTTTTCATCCTTATACGAATACTTTGAAGATAAGATTTTGAAAGAAAAAAAAGCTGCTGAAGATATTAATCTTGAAAAAGAAAATATGCCTAAAGAAACAAAGAAGCAGGATAAAAAATGTGGCTGTTGTTAGTTACAAAGACTAAGAATTAGCTAGACGCTGTAGCTTTAGTTTTTTTAAAACATTTTCAGCTAATTCAATAAACATTCGGCTAACTTTGTGTTCAGGTACCAAATCGGTAAGTGGGTGTCCATTTTCACATTGTTCTAAGAGCAATGGATCGTGAGGAATTCTACTTAGTATTTCGTAGTCATATTTTTCGGCAACTTTTTCAGTTTTACCTTCACCAAAAAGTGGGTATTGCTTTCCTGTATCAGGTGCCACAAAGTAGCTCATATTTTCAACCAAACCCATAATTGGTATTTCAGTTTTCTCAAACATACGCAAACCTCTTACTACATCTATTAATGCTATATCTTGTGGAGT
>CAWVSR010000135.1:0-3626 GCA_963932865.1 uncultured Kordia sp.
TTATTTACATAGAAGGAGCAGATAGTGCACAAAAAGAATTTAAAGCACACTTCTCATTAAAGAGATAGCAAAAACATTTTATTATTTTTTATACAAAAAGCCCTCATTTATGAGGGCTTTTTGTATAAAAAATAATTTACTTTAAATAGAATAAAATAATAAAAAACCAATGATGGTTAATTCACTGATTTTTTATTTTACAGTAAAGTTGACTTTATTACGTAAAACTTAATAATATTTTGCCATAAATTCTTCAGGCTTTATAACCATTTGTTTGCTTCCAGTATCGAAAGGTATGTGTTGGTGAGGTTCTATAGCTTGTATGATTATAACTATTATAACTTCTTCATTTACTTTACCGCTAGCTTGTTCGGTAATAAAAGTCATTGGATTACCTTCATCTAATAAACGTAGATTGCCTGTTGAGGCATTTTTACTTGTAGGATAACTAGAATTCAATCCCTTTAATAACTATGAATGAATGTATATAGTGCTCTATATATTCATTGATAATTATTTTAATAGTTTGTATGAAAAAATAAAAGCAGTTGAAAATTGATTTTCAACTGCTTTTTATAAAAATATTTTAAAGTTTTTAACTACTTAAAATCAGCATCTGTAACATCTTTATCAACAACTATTTTTTTAATTGTTATACCGATTACCTGAGGTCCCACTCTTTGTGTTAATTTAAATGGGAACTTAATCCCACTTGTAGGAGTATAATTTCCATATTCAGTTATTTTAACCATCTCTTGACCTCTTGCTTCAATCGTGGATTCAGTTTTAACTAAATATCCAGTCCTTAAATTATAATATTTGTATTCAGGGCTTTTTGCACCCTCTACTTTTAATTTATAAGCATCATCTCCATTAATTGACGTTACACTTTCTAAACTGACTTTAGACATGTTTAAAGTCAATTCTTCGAATAAAGAATTCTTAATCTTAGCTTCAGTAATTTGATCAGACGTTTTTGTTGTTTTTTGACCCATTTGTTCAGCATATCCTGTGTCACCGTTAAAAACATCTTTCATTATAGTACCCATTTGTGGGTGAGACACTTCCATTTTTGATTTATTAGGTGTCATTTTGGTCATTTCAACACCCATAATTTGCCCCATTGCATTCATGTCTCCGTAAAGCTTTAAAGTTTTAACTTGAGCCACAGCATCTTTTCCTCCGATTGCACTAAAATACTTGTCTATAACTGTTTGTGCAGTTATTCCTTTAGGGATAGGTTTTGAATATTCTGGTTTTTTCACAGATTTACCATACTTATCATAATACTTAACAGGTATTTCTTTACCATTAAATGTTAGCTTTTCTAAACTCTCAACAACATCACTACCCTTACCTGCTATAACAATTCTTGAATTTTCGCCTAAGAAATATTTATTGGCAACTCTTTTTACATCGGCAATAGAAACTGCATTAATTTTCTCTAGGAAAGTTTCATAGTAATCTGCTCTTAGTTTATTTGTTTCGATGTTTAAAGCATAACGAGAAATAGTTTGTGGTTTTTCCATAGCTAAAACAAAATCTCCTAAATATTTTGCTTTAACGTTATTTAGCTGTTTTAGAGTTACATCTATAGTTCGGATGTTTTTTAGTTCTTTTAATGTTTCAACAACAGCACTATCAGTTACGGAGTTTCTAACACTTGTTGAAGAAGTGAAAGTTGTTTGTGTATCTTTATTAGCTCTCAAGGAAGAACGTGCTCCATAAGTCCAACCATTTGCTTCTCTTAAATTTAAATTTAACATACTGTTAAACCCTCCACCGTATATTTTATTTGCAATTAAAGCTGCATGATAATCAGGATCATCCATTTTAAGATCAACAGAATTAACAATCGCTATTTCTGATTGAACAGCATCTGGCATGTCAACAAAGTTCACTTGAGTAAATTGAACATTTTTCACTGATGGCATAGAAACCATTGGAGCAGTAGCTTTTCTCCAACTACTAAAGTTTTTTGAAACAATTTCTTCTACATTGCTGAAGTCAACATCACCAGTTATAACTAGATAAGCGTTCGCTGGCACAAAGTAATTTTGGTAGAATTTACTTACGTCTGCTAAAGTAACATTATTAACAGTCTCTTTTGAAACATACTCTCCGTACGGATGATTTTTTCCATAAACTAAAAGGTCTTTAACTCTATTTGCTACAGTTTTTACATTTTTTTCTTCAGATTTAATTCCTTCAATAAATTTCTCCTTTTCTTTTTCAAATTCGACTTGTGTAAAGTTAGGATTAATTGCAGCATCAGCCATTAAAGTGACCAATCTATTAAAGTATTTTGATAATCCACTTGCAAATCCTCCATTAGCAACTAAATTAAGATTTGCTCCCATGTAGTCTATTTCCTCATTGAAGGCATCTTTTGTTATTGTTTTAGAACCTTTCCCTAACATGGCTCCGGTTAAATCTGAAACACCTGCTATATTTTCTTCTAAAATTGGTGGGTTATCTAAACGTAGGTTTAAAGAAACTCTTGGTAATTTATGATTTTCAACAACCATAACCTTTAATCCATTAGATAAAGTAAATGATTGTGGTTTTCCAATATTTATTTTTGGAGCAGGGCCTGGTGTTGGCTGCTTAGATCTATCAATCTGACCTTGCATTGTTGTTATGCTCATAAAAGCTAATGCTATTAATGATAAAATATTTATTTTCATCTGAATTTAATTTTTTTGTTCTTCTTTTTTAGGAAGATATTCTAATAGTGCTCTTTGATTTGAGTTCAAATACTTTTTAGCAACATTTTTAATTTCTTCTCTAGTAATAGATTTATAGATGTCAATTTCATTATTTATTAAATTGATGTCACCATATAGCATATAGTATTTAGCTAAAGAATTAGCAATACCTTCAATACTTGCATTTGAGTTTACAAATTGGTTTTCATATTTATTTTGTAGTTTTTCAAATTCTCGTTCACTTATTAATTCGGTTTGTATTTTTAAAACTTCCTCATCAATTTCTTTAACAAGATCTTCAAGTTTTGTTTCTCCTAATGGTAAGCCATAGGTTAAATACATTCCATAGTCCTCTTGACTTACATTAAAAGCTCCTACTTGTAGAGCCATTTTTTTCTCATCAACAAGTTTCTTATAAAGTCTTGAACTTTTACCATCACTTAAAACAGTTGAAACCATGTTTAAAACATAAGCATCTCTAGTTTTCATAGAGGGTGTTCTGTATGCAGAAACTATAGCTGGTATTTGAATGTTTGGATCATAGTATGTTCCTTTAATTTCTTTTGTTATAGGTGCTTCTTTAATATTTAATTTAGATACCGATTTTCCTTTTGGAATACTACCAAAGTAGTCTTGTATCATTTTTTTAGTTTTCTTCTTGTCTAGGTCTCCTGCAACAACTAAAACCGCATTATTAGGAATATAGTATTTTTTATTAAAAGCTTGAAACTCTTCTAGCGTAGATGCATCAAGATGATCCATAGATCCTATGGTAGCCCAACGGTATGGGTGTTTTGTAAAGATTAATTTTTTTACCTCAGCCATAAAACTACCATACGGTTGGTTGTCTACTCGAAGTCTTTTTTCTTCTTTAACTACTTCATTTTGAGTGTCAACTCCCACTTGGTCAATTACAGG
>CAWVSR010000136.1:0-3532 GCA_963932865.1 uncultured Kordia sp.
CGTAGATTCTCTACTTTACGTTCTTCTAAATAATAATCTATGTCCCCTAAATATTGACGTATAACATGATCTTTAAACTCATAAACCGTACTTGTTAAACCTTGAAGGAAATCTCTATCGTGAGAAACCAATATTAAAGTACCTTCAAATTTATGCAAGGCTTCTTTTAAAACGTTTTTAGATTTAATATCTAAATGGTTAGTAGGCTCATCCATAATCAAGACGTTCAACGGTTGCAAAAGCATTTTAGCTAAAGCCAAACGATTACGTTCTCCTCCAGACAATACTTTTACTTTTTTTTCTACCTCTTCTCCTCTAAATAGAAATGATCCTAAAATATCTCTTACTTTACTTCTAGTTTTTTCATTGGCAGCATCAATCATAGTATCCTCAACAGTTTTATTACCATCTAAATACTCCGCTTGATTTTGGGCAAAATACCCTATTTGAACATTATGACCAATTTTTAAATCACCTTGAAAAGGAATGTCATTAACCATCATTTTTGCCAAAGTTGATTTCCCTTGACCGTTTTGTCCTACAAAAGCAATTTTACTGCCTCGCTCAATCAATAAATCTATATTACTTAATACTAATTTATCCCCATAACTCTTAGCAAGATTAGAAGCTTCTACAACTATTTTACCAGGAACTATAGATACCGGAAACTTTAAGGTCATTACTCCATTATCTTCTTCATCAACCTCAATACGCTCAATCTTATCCATTTTTTTGATAAGAGATTGAGCCATGGTAGCTTTGTTAGCCTTCGCTCTAAACTTTTCAATAAGTTTTTCGGTATGCTCTATTTGCTTTTGTTGATTTTTTTGAGCTGCTGCTTGTTGTTCTCTAATTTCCTTACGGAGTACTAAATACTTAGAATACGGTTTATTATAATCGTAAATTCTACCTAAAGATATTTCAATAGTTCTATTAGTTACATTGTCTAAAAACATTTTATCGTGAGATACAATAACAACAGCACCAGCATAATTTTTCAAAAAGGACTCTAACCAAATAATAGATTCAATATCTAAATGGTTGGTAGGCTCATCTAATAAAAGAATGTCATTTTTTTGTAATAAAAGTTTTGCCAATTCAATACGCATACGCCACCCTCCAGAGAACGTTTCAGTAAGCTTATCAAAATCTTCTCGTTTAAAACCTAAACCAATTAATATACGTTCTGTTTCACCTTGATAATTATAACCACCATGAATTTCATATTGCTCTTGAAGTTCAGTAACATCTGCAATAATTTGAGCATAGACATCACTCTCATAATCTGTTCGAGTAGTTAACTCCTCATTAAGCTCTGCTATTTGAAATTCTAATTTCTTGATCAATTCAAATGCTTGGTAAGACTCTTCTAAAACACTACGACCAGGAATAAAATCAATATCCTGACGTAAAAAACCAATTTCAATTTCTTTAGCAAGTGCTATTTGACCACTATCATACTCCTGATCTCCAGAAATAATTTTCAACATGGTAGATTTACCTGCACCATTTTTACCAATTAAACCAGCTCTATCACCTGCACCAAGACGGAAAGTGATTTCTTTAAATAAATCTTCTCCTTGAAAAGAGACTGTTAAATTGTGTATATTAAGCATTTTATATGTATATTAAATTACTTTAGTAATTAGAATTATTGTAATAAACAATAATAACTAAATGTGTTTTAAAAATTAATTTGCAAAAGTACACAAAATAAATGCTTAAAAAAGGCTACAAATTATATAGTATTCTATTTGGAAAATGTCCAAGGTGCCATCAAGATAATATGTATGAAGAAAAAAATCCGTACATAATTAGTAGTACACTTAAATTAAATGAGAATTGCAGTTCTTGTAATTTATACTATCATATAGAACCTTCCTTCTTTACAGGATCAATGTATGTTAGCTATGGTGTAGGAATAGCTTTTGCTGTAGCTGCATTTATAATAAGTCATTTTATATTTGAAGCAACTTTACTAAAAACATTCTTTGCAATTACAGGAACCTTAATTCTATTTATGCCAATAATAGCGAGACTTTCAAGAAGTATCTGGATAAATTTATTTATCAGTTATGATAAAGATGCTATTAAAAAGTATGGGGGAAAAAAAATTAACCCGAAACATACATATCCTCAAAACGAGAAATATTAATTTCGTTATCTAGCATACTATCGTTTTCTATTGAGTCAAAAAGTTGTTCACTTACCATAGGCGCTACCATTACACCTCTAGTTCCTAAACCGTTTAAGACAAACATGTTCTTAAATACTGGATGTTCTCCTATTAATGGTCTCCTGTCTTTAACCGTAGGGCGTATACCAGCTAACTGACCAACAATTTCGTAATCACACATAATAACGGATTCTAACTTATTTTTAAGCTCTTCTTTAGATTCTTCGGTAGTTAACCAAGATTTATCATTCCAATGATACGTAGCACCAATTAAATAAGTATGCTTATTCTCTAAAGGAATAATGAAGATCCCAGATTTTACGATAGACTCTAACTGTAATGCTTCAGATTGAATTATTAATACTTCCCCTTTAGTTCCGTTTAAAGGTAAATAATTAAAATAAGGATTAGATTTTAATCCAAATCCTTCACAAAAGATAATGTTTTTAGCTAATATTCCATTGTATGCATAATGATCGTCATTACAGGATAAATTATCATAATTAAAAGAACTATTTAAATAACTATTTGTTCTTTTTAAATCGTTACGATAAACAGATAGTAATTTGGAAACATTTAGCCTACCAGCATTTTGTACAACACCAAAATCATGGGATGCTTTAATATGATTATTTGAGTTTTGTTGAAACTTTGAAGATAAAAAAGGAGATAAAGAAGCTTTATCGGAAGCAATTAACCAATTATTTTGCTCTTCAATTGAATTAAAAACACGTAAAACAGGAAGCGGAGATAAAACTTTAACACAAAGTCTATATTCAATTTCTTTATAAAAAGGAATACAATAATTTAATTGAGGTAAAGCATTCCAAGGTGAAGTAAACCGTTTCAAAATAACAGGATTATACATACCGCCTGCAACAACAGAAGAAGAATTATGCTCTTCAGAAATAACAACAAAAGATTTATTGTTTTTTATTAATTGCTCTGAAAATGAAACCCCAGCCAAACCGAATCCAACTATTAAATAATCTAACATGATTTAAAAAATATAAAGAACAAAAATAAATATTTAAAAAGATAATATAGTTTAAAATAAAAAAAAGCTCCCACTTACGTAGGAGCTTTTAAACTATAATAAATTGGAGAAATTTATTAATATTGCCATTGATCTAACTCAAAATCTCTAATTTTTGTTCGGATCCTATCAGATTCTAATAATTGCATAAGAGCATTATTTGGAATATAATCTTCAATTTTTCTATCTGCATAAACATTTTCTTCTTTATACATATTCGCATTAAAACGTCTAGAGTTTAACATGTGATCGAACGAAATTGGAAGTGCAGTATTTTTATTATTAAAACACATTGCTTCATTTAAAACTTCTCTTGTATC
>CAWVSR010000137.1:0-3297 GCA_963932865.1 uncultured Kordia sp.
AGAAGCAAAAGTTTCTAGAGCCTTCACTAGTTCTATGGAGGTATATATTGATGTGTGGATAGAAGATAGAGAGTCTGGATACCGTACAAAAGCCAACGAAGGAATTTATACTTTTGTTGCAGTAGACGCAACAGGAGCACCAGTAAAAGTTCCTGAAATCGAGCCAGAAAATGACATAGAACAAGAGCGTTTTGAAGGAGCTTTACGTCGCAAGCAATTAAGTTTGATTTTAGCAGGAAGAATGAAACCTACAGATGCTCATGAGTTAAAATCGTTATTTTTAGGAGAAAAAAAATAGTCCTTTAAATAGTACCAAAAATTACTTTTTAAAATGGTATGTTTTATTTGGAGTAATGCAGTAATCCAGGGCTATGTCTCCATGGAAAGTATCCGTAACTAACAATTCTGAAGCTTCAAAAAAAGAAACACCAATTTTAATGCATTCAGGACTGCATTTTTCTAACATATTGTCATAAAACCCTTTTCCGTATCCTACTCGGTTTCCTTTTTTGTCAAAAGCTAATAAAGGAATAAATACTACATTTATTTTATTGTGAGGCACTTCAATGCCATCAATAGGTTCGGGTATGTTGTATTTGTTTTTCTTTAATTTGGTATTGTCAGTTAGTAAATAGTTTGTAAGTTCATACGTTTGAAAATTACTTTTCGAGACAACTATTTCTTTGTCTTTAGCATGTAAAACATGCAATATGTATTCGGTTTGTACCTCTTTTTGTTCCTCAATACTTAAAAATAGATGATAGTAAGTTTTGTCCCAAATAGTAAGTTTTAATGTGTTGTTTGCTATTAGTAAACTCAGTTCGTCAATTTCTAATAGCGAGAGTTCATTTCGTTTTGACTGGTATCGTTTTCGGAGGTCAGATTTTAACATGATCAATACTTAAATTATGGTAGTAAAGAATAAAACCTTCTGTTTTACGAGAAGGTTTTACTTATATGAAATTAACAAAAAGTAGAAATTTACTCTTTAGAGTCTTTTACTTTTTTGGTTTCTTCTTCCTCTTCTTTCGTAGCTTTTTTAAATTCTTTAATTCCACCACCTAATCCTTTCATTAATTCAGGAATTTTCTTTCCGCCAAAAAGTAGTAATATCACTACAGCTATTAAAACTATTTGTGGTGCACCGAATGCTAATGGAATAATTGTAGAAATCATAACTATATCTAATTTGTAAAACAAATTTACTAAGAAAATTTGAAAACAAGCATTTAAAACTTAATTTTAGTATTGCATGAATTATATTTGCAGTATCATGACGAGTAAAAAGGATAAGATTAAAGAAAAATTACTAAGTAAATACCGTTTGGTAATTTTAAACGACGATACTTTTGAGGAGAAAGTTTCCTTTAATTTAACGCGTTTAAATGTTTTTGTGTTAATGGGTTTTTCTGTCATTGGCTTAATTGCATTAACCACTTTTTTAATAGCTTTTACTCCGTTAAGAGAGTATATACCTGGATATTCCTCTACAGCACTAAAAAATAAAGCATATCAGTTAACCAATAAGACGGATTCTTTACAAGTAGCTTTACAGATAAATAAAAAACAACTTAATAGTATTCGTAAAGTTCTTACAGGAGACTTGTTTCTAAAGGATACTTTAAGAGAAAATAAAGAAAATACAATTACCAATGTAGATTTTATTTCCATACCTAAATCTAAGGAAGACTCATTATTACGAGAAAAAGTAGCCTTGGAAGACAAGTATAATCTATTAGAAGGAGACCGTCAAAAGATAAATTTTGTATTGTTTCCTCCTGTAAAAGGAAATATTTCACAAGGCTTTAAACCAGAAGAAAAACACTATGCTGTAGATATAGTAGTAGCAGTTGGTACAGCTGTGAAAGCTGTTTCAGACGGAAGAGTTGTGTTTTCAGAATGGACTGCAGATACTGGATATGTTATTATAATAGAACATGCCAATAAGTTGTTGTCGGTATACAAACACAATTCTTCAATTAATAAATCACAGGGAGATTATGTAGAAACTGGAGAAGTAATTTCGTTCTCAGGAGCTACAGGAGAATTTACAACAGGTCCTCATTTACACTTTGAACTATGGAGTGATGGTCAAGCCTTAGATCCTACAAATTTTATTGCCTTTTAATTATGTCTTTTAAATCAATATTTGCGCTACCATTTGCTTTAGCGGTAAAAAGGAAAATGGATAAATGGATTGATAATCCTATTGAAACTCAAAAAAATGTTTTTGAAGAATTAATTAGTGTTGCAACGTCTACTGAATTTGGAAAAGAACATAATTTTATTAGTATAAATTCTCATCAAGATTTTGTAAAACAAGTTCCTATTCGTGATTATGAGGACTTGCGTTTTTATATAGATAAGGTAGTTGCTGGAGAAGAAAATATCCTTTGGCCCAAAAAACCTTTATATTTTGCAAAAACATCTGGTACTACATCTGGAGCAAAATACATACCCATAACTAAAGAATCTATGCCAACACATATTGCTAACGCTAGAAATGCAATTATGTGCTATATCGCTGAAACAAAAACGACAAGTTTTGTTAATGGAAAAATGATTTTTTTACAAGGTAGTCCAATTTTAACAGAGCAAAATGGAGTAAAGCTTGGTCGTTTATCTGGTATTGTGGCACACTATGTGCCTAAATATTTGCTAAAAAACAGATTGCCAAGTTTGAAAACAAATTGCATAGAAGACTGGGAAGCAAAAGTAAATGCAATTGTTGCAGAAACAATTGCTCAAGACATGTCAATTATCTCAGGAATACCATCTTGGGTACAAATGTATTTTGAAAAGTTAGTAGAAAAAACAAATCAGCCTGTAGGAGAACTTTTTAAAAACTTTAAGTTATTTATTTATGGAGGGGTTAATTATGAACCTTATCGTAATAAATTTGAAAATTTAATAGGTAGAAAAGTAGATAGTGTTGAATTGTATCCGGCATCAGAAGGTTTTTTTGCGTTTCAAGATTCACAACAAGAAAAAGGAATGTTGTTGCAATTAAATTCGGGTATTTTTTATGAGTTTATAAAATCGGCTGATTTTTCAAATGAAAATGCAGAAAGAATTACTCTAAAAGATGTTGAAGTAGGCGTAAACTATGTCATGATTATTTCTACTACTGCTGGTTTATGGGCGTATAATATTGGAGATACAGTTCAGTTTACATCAGTTAAACCATTTAGGATTATTGTTTCAGGGAGAATAAAACATTTTATTTCTGCATTTGGAGAGCATGTTATAGCAAAAGAGGTAGAGCAGGCGTTACAAGAAGCTGTTGCAGATTCTGAT
>CAWVSR010000138.1:0-3250 GCA_963932865.1 uncultured Kordia sp.
TTATTGTCTCTTTTCTTTGTAAATTTAACAAGACCATCAACTTTAGCATGTAAAGTATGATCTTTTCCCATGTAAACGTTTTCACCTGGGTTGTGTGTTGTTCCTCTTTGTCTGATTATGATGTTCCCTGCAATAGCAGCTTGTCCTCCAAAAATCTTAACACCTAAACGTTTTGATTCTGATTCTCTACCATTCTTAGAACTACCAACTCCTTTTTTATGAGCCATCTCTTTAAGGTTTTATTTGTTAATAATTAATAATATAGCTTATTTTGCTATACCACCTTTTAATTCATCTTGCCAAACTTTCAATTCATCCCATTTACCATCTGCAGCCATTTGAGCTTGAGCTGGCCATGTATCAGTAACGTGGTTACCTCTTACATCTGCAATGATTTCAGAAATTTTAGCTGATTCAGTTTTTGCTAACTCAGCAAAAGAAGTTATTCCTGCAGCTGCTAACGTATCAGCAATTTTAGGCCCAATTCCTTCAACTTTCTTTAAATCATCACCTTTTGTTGATGCTTTAGGAGCAGCTTTCTTTTTTGGAGCAGCTTTTTTAGTTCCAGATGCTGAAATATTTTCAATTAAAATTTCAGTTAAGGCTTGTCTATGACCATTTTTTACACGGTAACCTTTTCTTCTTTTCTTTTTGAAAACAATAACTTTGTCACCTTTAAGGTGTCTTAAAACTTTCACTTCAACAGAAGCTCCGTTTATAGCTGGGGCGCCTATAGTAACTTCTCCATCGTTGTCTAATAAAAGAACATTGTCAAAAGAAACATTGTTTCCTTCTTCAGTTCCTAAACGGTGAACAAATACTTTTTGGTCTTTTGCAACTTTAAATTGCTGCCCTGCTATCTCTACAATTGCGTACATAGCGTAACGTATTTAATTTGTTGTTAAAAAATAATTGGATGCAAATGTACGTTTAATTCACTTAATAACAAATTGTAATGTATAAATTTACAACAAAGAACACATCCTACAAATTTACTAAGTAAAAAACTATTATTAATTCAAGTATACACTTTGCTAAATAACCTATACTGACGTATCTTCGTAACCTTATCATTTTTATAAAATACATCTTGTGAGTAAACAACAACTTTTAGCTGTTTTTGACCAATCTCCTCAAAACAAGCAGCTTATTGATCGTTTGTCAAGCCCTAAATCAGACATAAAGGTATCTAATTTAGTTGGCTCGTCATTTTCATTTGTAATTGCTAGTCTATTTAAAAACACTGAAAAACCATTTCTTCTCATATTAGAAGATAAAGAAGAAGCTGCTTTTTATTTAAATGACTTGGAACTTTTTTTAAATGATAAAGATGTCTTGTTTTATCCAGGAAGCTATAGGCGTCCTTATCAACTAGAAGAAACTGATAATGCCAATGTTCTGTTGCGCGCAGAAGTTTTAAACAGAATTAATTCTCGTAAAAAACCTGCACTAATAGTTACCTACCCTGAGGCTTTGTTCGAAAAAGTAGTCACTAAAAAGGAACTAGACAAAAATACCTTAAAAATCAGCCTTAATGATGTAATCTCTATCGATTTTATAAATGAAGTTTTATTTACTTACAAATTCAAACGAGTAGATTTCGTTACCGAACCTGGTGAATTTTCTGTTCGTGGAGGAATAGTTGATGTATTTTCATATTCTAATGATGAACCCTATAGAATAGAGTTTTTTGGAGATGATGTAGATAGCATTCGAACGTTTGATGTTGAAACGCAATTATCTCAAGAGCAATTAAAGAAAATTAGTATCATTCCAAATGTAGAAAATAAGCAATTAGAAGAAAATAGAGAAAGTTTTTTTAAATACATCTCATCAAAAACAACAATAGTACTTAAAAGCAAAGAATTATTTTCTGCTAAAATTGACAAGTTATTTTCTAAAGCCTCAATAGCTTTTGAAAAACTTGATAGTGAAATAAGTCACTCTAAGCCTGAGCAGTTGTTTTGTTCATCTGAGATGTTATTGAAGCAATTGAAAGACTTCACCTCTATAGAATTAGCAAAGAGTAACGATTCTGACATTGCGTATCATATTAAACCTCAGCCTTCATTTAACAAACAATTTGATTTATTAATTGAAGATTTAAACACAAATACTCAAAACGGTTTTACAAATTACATTGCTTGCTCCAACCAACAACAAGCCAAAAGGTTCAATGATATTTTTGATGATGTTGAGCAAGAAGTATCATACAAAACAGTAGTACTCCCAATATATGAAGGATTTATAGATTTAAATAGTAAAACTGTTTGCTATACCGATCATCAAATATTTGAGCGATACCATAAGTTTCATTTAAAAAATGGGTACGCTAAAAAACAAGCAATCACCTTAAAGGAATTAACACAATTACAAAAAGGGGACTATGTTACACACATTGACCATGGAATTGGTCGTTTTGCTGGATTACAAAAAATTGATGTAGAAGGGAACCAACAAGAAGCGATAAAACTTATTTATGGAGAGCGCGACATACTTTATGTAAGCATTCATTCTTTACATAAAATCACCAAATATTCTGGAAAAGACGGTAAAACTCCGAAAATGTTTAAACTAGGCTCTGGCGCTTGGAAAAAATTAAAACAAAAAACAAAAAGCAGAGTTAAACACATTGCTTTTAATCTTATTAAACTTTATGCAAAAAGACGCGAGCAAAAAGGTTATCAATATGCTCCTGACTCGTATTTACAACATGAGTTAGAAGCCTCTTTTATGTTTGAAGACACACCAGATCAATTTACAGCAACCAAAGCAGTAAAAAAAGATATGGAAAGTGAACGCCCTATGGATAGATTGGTGTGTGGTGATGTTGGTTTTGGAAAAACTGAGGTGGCCATTCGAGCAGCATTTAAAGCAGTTGACAACAGCAAACAAGTTGCCATACTAGTTCCTACAACAATATTAGCATTTCAACATTTTAAAACATTTTCAGAACGATTAAAAGACATGCCTGTTAACGTAGGTTATATCAACCGTTTTAGAACAGCAAAACAAAAAACAGAAACTCTAAAACAACTAGAAGAAGGTAAATTAGATATTATTATAGGAACCCATCAATTAGCGGGAGCAAAAGTAAAATTTAAAGATTTAGGACTTTTAATAGTTGATGAGGAACAAAAATTTGGAGTTTCTGTAAAAGAAAAACTAAAAACCATCAAAGAAAATGTCGATACACTTACTTTAACGGCCACTCCAATTCCAAGAACACTACAGTTTTCTTTAATGGCAG
>CAWVSR010000139.1:0-3243 GCA_963932865.1 uncultured Kordia sp.
AAATTTGAATTATAAATTAAACCTTCAAAATGAAATCATAAAAATTACAAATAATGAGCTTAATATTATTTCTGTATCCATTCGAAACAACCAAGAAGCAATAAATCAGCTTCAAAACTCTCAACAACTTTTAAAGTCTCAATATTCAGAGATGATATTGAGATCCTATAAAACTAGATCTAAAACAGGAAAGTTGATGTTTATTTTTTCTTCTGCAAACTTTCAAGAGGCCTTAAAGCGAATTCAATACTTCAAACAATATTCTGAGTATCAAAATAATCAATTACAAAAAATAGCAATCAATACTGAAAAGCTTAAGTCAATGGCGAATAAGCTTAACAATGATAAAAATCTTCAATTAAAGCTAGTTAACGATAATCAAAAAATAAAAAAGGACATCAATCGTGAAATTTCTAATAAGAACAATCTATTAACTTTTATTTCTAATAATCAAACTAAATATATTAGAGATATTAAATTGAAACAGCAAAAAACAGCAAAAATAGATAAAGAAATTGAAAAAATTATAGCTAAAGCAATTGCTGAGTCAAATAGAAAGAAAAAGACGTCATCTAAACTTTTTGCCTTAACCCCTGAAGCTAAACTATTATCAAACAATTTTATTTCAAATAAAGGTAAACTCCCATGGCCTGTAGAAAAAGGATATGTTTCTCTGAAATACGGAAAGCAACCTCACCCGATAGTTAAAACTGCTACAATCCAAAGTAATGGAATAAGAATAATTACTGCTTCATCCCAAAAGGCTAGAACTATTTTTAACGGAACAGTATACAGAATAATAAGTTCAAAAAATGGGTCTAAAACTATATTAATTCAACATGGTAATTTTTTCACTGTGTATAAGAATCTTTCAGATATATATGTGAAAAAAGGGGATAAGGTTTCAACAAAACAAAAATTAGGAGAAATTATTACAAATAAAAATTCAGGTCAGACAATATTAAGTTTTAGTTTATTTAAGGACAATAAGACGGAAAACCCCTTATTTTGGATTGGCAAGAAATAATGCTTTTAACTCTGTAGCTTCTTGTGCTTTCAATTTACCAGCTAATACAAGACTAAGTTGACGTCTTCTTAGAGCACCATTGTATCTTTCAATTTCTAGCTTTGACTCAGGAGTTATTTCAGGAATTGATGTTGGCTTACCGTTTTTGTCTACTGCCACAAAAGTATAAATAGCCTCATTTGACTTAATCTTTTCTCCTCCATCAAAATTTATCCAAACATCTAAATATACCTCCATTGAGGTTTTGAACGCTCTAGAAACTTTAGCTTCAATTGTGACAATACTACCTAAAGGAATAGCTTTGTTAAACGCAACATGATTTACTGAAGTTGTAACTACTATTTCGCCAGAATGTCTTCTTGCAGCGATACAACCAGCTCTATCCATTCTTGCTAGTAATTCACCTCCAAACAAATTATTAATAGCATTAGTTTCACTCGGAAGCACCAAATCTGTCATCACTGTTAATGATGACATAGCTGTTTTTAATGGCATTATTTAGTTTATTTCTTTATTTAAAATCCAGGCAGCTTGATTATCCAAAATTCGTATTTGCCCTAAAGCTATATCAGCTTCTGCTCTAGTTTGAAAGCTTGAATATGCAACTTGAAATAACCCATACTTGTTTTGACCAATTCTTCTAGCTTTGTAACCTTTATTTTTTAATTGTTTTACTCTAGTAAAACTATTTTCTTCAATACTAAAAGACCCAGCCACTACGTGAAAGGCACCAATATTTTCTTTTACAACCATTTTTACAATAGGTAGAGGATTTTCAATCACAAATGTTGCCTTTTGTATTTCTTTTTCAATCAAAAGATCAGCTTGTTGGTAGGCAATTATGTTCTTTTGCTCTATTTTATTAAGTTCATTATTATAAACAAGACTAGAGATTAAAAGCCCAATGATTAGGGCTGCAGCATACTTTGAAAAGTTAGAGGAAGCTGCTTTGTTCTTATTTCTTTTAATAGATGAACTTGATACGCTTGATAGTCCGTAAGATTCTGTTAAATAATTTACATTATTGTAAGAGCTAAACTCTGTCACTCCGTTTTTGAATGATATTACCCCTACTTTTGAGAATACAATATCATTTTTATTGTGTATATCATTATTAAAGTTAGAAACATTTAGCTTAATTAATTTCATCGCATCATCAAATGAAATGTTATTTAAATCAGAAATATAAGTTGCTAAAACACCATCATTTTTCTTAATTTTTTTATTAAATGAAATTGACTTAGATGGAGGAGTAAATACGCCTTCGCTATTTATATTAGTTGAATTAGTTGAAGTAATAAAAGCTCCAAAATTAGGAATGACTACGCATTCATTTCTGTATAGCAAGTCTTCTATATATTTATCTAAGTTCATTTTGTAGGGTGTTTATAGAAACTAAAGTTAGTAATCTTTTTAATTAAACCCAACTTTTATTCTAACTCTGTTTAGAACCTTGTCAGCTGTTTTAGAGGCTTGTAGTGCACCAGTTTTTAAGATGCTATCTATCTTATCTAAATTGCTCATATAATAGTTATATTTTTCTCTTTCAGTTTTATATTTAGTAAGAATTAAATTTAATAAATCTTTTTTGGCATGACCATAACCATAACCTCCCTTAGTATAGTTGTTTTTCATTGTTTCGGCCTGCTTTTCATCACACAGTAACTCATAGAGTTTAAATAAATTACAATTCTTCCAATCTTTAGAAGCTTCTAAAGGAAGACTATCGGTTTTAATAGATAAAATCTGTTTTTTAAGAAGCTTTTCTTCTAAGAAAATATCAATTACATTTTTTTTACTTTTACTCATTTTTGCTCCGTCAGTTCCTGTAATAAGCATAGTGCCTTCGTCAACTTTAGATTCAGGAATAATAAATGTTTCTCCATTTTGATGATTAAATTTATTACCTACACTTCTTGTGATTTCAAGATGTTGAAGTTGATCTTTTCCAACAGGAACTATGTTAGCATCATATAATAAAATGTCTGCAGCCATTAACATTGGATAAGTAAAAAGTCCAGCATTAATATCCTCTAAACTATTTGATTTGTCTTTAAAACTATGTGCAAGAGTTAGTCTGCTAAAGGGAAAAAAACAACTTAAATACCATGCTAATTCAGTTACCTGAGGCACATCACTTTGACGATAAAAAACAGTTTTGTTTGGATCCAATCCAAAAGCTAACCATGCTGCCGCTGTGTATAGAGTATTTTCCT
>CAWVSR010000140.1:0-3138 GCA_963932865.1 uncultured Kordia sp.
AAACTCTACTCGTACAAAATTATCATTTGAATTAGCTGAAAAAAGACTTTCTGCAGATGTTGTAAATTTTTCTGCTGGGCAGTCATCAGTTAAAAAAGGAGAAACATTAGTTGATACCGTAAATAATATACTTTCTATGAAAGTTGATATGGTAGTAATGCGGCACCCTAATCCTGGAGCAGGTGTTTTCTTATCAAAGCATATTGGTGCTAGTATTATTAATGCAGGTGATGGTGCTCATGAGCATCCTACTCAGGCTTTACTAGACTCCTATTCTATAAGAGAACGTTTAGGTGGTGTTGCTGGAAAAAATATTGTTATAGTGGGTGACATATTGCATTCAAGAGTAGCACTGTCTAATATCTTTGCACTAAAGAAACAAGGAGCAAATGTAAAAATATGTGGACCAAAAACACTTATTCCTAAACATATTGAAAAGCTTGGTGTTACAGTAGAAACAAATTTAAGAAAAGCTTTAGAGTGGGCTGATGTAGCAAATATGTTACGTGTACAAAATGAACGATTAGATATAAGTTACTTTCCATCTACAAGAGAATATACTCAACAATATGGGGTTACTAAAGATTTATTAAACTCTTTAGACAAGGAAGTTGTTATAATGCATCCTGGTCCAATAAACAGAGGAGTTGAGATTACTAGTGACGTAGCTGATTCTGATCAAGCAATTATACTAAATCAAGTAGAAAATGGTGTTGCCATTAGGATGGCAGTAATTTATTTATTAGCTTCAAAAATAAAACAGTTATGATTTTTACAAAAGAAGGTAGTACCACAATAGTAACTCAAGAAAGAGCTACAATTATTGAGTTAGTTTCAAATATAGAAGCAAAATATGATGATATTAAAAGTGATAATATTATTGTAAGACTCTTTTCAGTAAAAGATATTAATAAAAACGCAGTTAATGATTTTTTATCAATTTCTAAAAAACACAAATTAGCTAAAAAATCATTTGTGATTGTTTCTGATACTATTTCTTATGATAATGCCCCTGAAGAATTATCAATTACTCCAACAATACAAGAAGCACATGATATAATTGAAATGGAAGAAATTGAAAGAGATTTAGATTTTTAAATATCCATTTTTTGTAGTTGATTACTTGAATATAGATATGATATAAATTTATGAAATTAACAATTTTAGGTTGTTATAGTGCAACTCCTAGAGCTTTTACCAATCCAACTTCTCAAGTTTTAGATATTAAGGGAAATTTATTTTTAATTGATTGTGGAGAAGGATCACAAGTTCAATTACGTAAATTTAAAGTTAAATTTTCTAGAATTAAAAACATATTTATATCACATTTACATGGAGATCATTTTAATGGTTTAATTGGTTTTATTTCTACTCTTAGACTTTTAGGTAGAGAAACGGATTTACATATATATGGTCCAAAAGGTATAAAGGAGGCTATTTTACTACTTTTAAAACTTAGTAATTCTTATGGTGGTTACGAATTGATTTTTCATGAATTAGAATCAAAAGAGTCTGAATTAATTTATGAAGATGATAAAGTAACTGTACATACAATTCCTTTAGTTCATCGTGTTTATACAAATGGATTTTTGTTTAAAGAAAAAGTTGGGGATCGTAAATTAAATATTGTAGCTGTAGAAGATAATCATATTGAGCAATGCGATTATAGAAATATAAAATTAGGAAAAGATGTTTTAAATAGCAAAGGAGATTTAATAAAAAATGAACTTGTTAGCTTAGATCCAGATACTCCTAAAAGTTATGCTTTTTGTAGCGACACAAAATACACTGAAGCGATTATACCTATAATTAAAGATGTAACAACTTTATACCACGAAAGTACTTTTTTGGAAGAACATTCTCATTTGTGTAATAAAACTAAGCATTCAACAGCTAAAGAGGCTGCAACAATTGCATCAAAGGCTAATGTAAATAAATTAATATTAGGCCATTTTTCTACTCGCTATGGTGGAATTGAATGTTTTAAAGAAGAAGCTGAAAAAGTATTTGAAAATGTTTTTTTAGGAGATGATGGAAAAGAATTTATACTCTAACTTATTATCAATAAATAAAATTTCAAAAAAATATCTCTATGAATAAAGATTTGAGCGATTATAGGAAGTCATATGATAAATCAGAACTACTATTAACTAATGTACCTGAAAACCCCTTCCTTTTATTTCAAAAGTGGTTTGAAATAGCCGATAATTCTAATCTAATAGAAGAGGCAAATGCAATGACTATTGCTACTATTGGTAAAGATGGTTTTCCAAAAAGTAGGGTAGTTTTATTAAAAAAATATTCAGAAGATGGATTTATTTTTTACACTAATTACGATAGTGAAAAAGGTAAAGCAATTGAAAACAATAATAATGTTTGTATTTCTTTTTTTTGGCCATCTTTAGAAAAGCAAATAATAATAAAAGGAAAGGTTTCAAAAGTTTCGCAACAAATTTCTGAAAATTACTTTAAGTCTAGGCCGAAAGGAAGTCAATTAGGGGCAATAGTTTCAAATCAAAGTGAAGAAGTTACACGTCAAGAATTAAAAGATAAATTAAGAGCTCTTGAGTTAGAATACGAAAGTAAACCAATTCCAAAACCAATAAACTGGGGTGGGTATATAATAAAACCTGTAGAAATTGAGTTTTGGCAGGGTAGACCTAATAGATTACATGATAGAATTCATTATAAATTAGAAAATGAAAGTGAATGGAATACCAAGAGGTTATCTCCTTGATATCTTGGTAAGCAATATTTTGAGCATGTTTTTATTGGTTAAATAAATATTCAAAAGCACAACTCTTTAGTTGAAAATTATATTTAAATTAGTAATAACTAAATGTTTTTCTTTAAATTTCATTTATGAAACGTTTATATTTAATTCGTCATGCTAAATCTAGTTGGAAACATAATATTTCAGATCTAAAAAGACCATTAAAAAAAAGAGGTTTTAACGATTCAGAGTTAATCTCAAAACATACGAAAGAGTTGTTTTCTAAGCCTGATATTATTTTATGTTCACCATCTAAACGTACCCAACAAACAGCAAGAATATTTATTAAAAATTGGGATTTAAAATATTCAAATTTTAATATTATAGATGATTTATACGTTTTTTCTAGTAGTAAACTTATCAAA
>CAWVSR010000141.1:0-3111 GCA_963932865.1 uncultured Kordia sp.
AAAAATAGATCTTGCTTAATATTATTATTCCTTAAAATAATTCCTTCTTGGTATTTTAGATTTGGAAATAGTGGTTCTTCTTTACCTGTTTTTTGATTTAAAAAAGAGGGTAGGTGTTTTTTTACATAATTTGGATTTTTATATACCATATCATGATTTCCCCAAATTAAATGCATTCTATTTTTGTCATGAAACTTTTTTAGTAGCTCATAGACGTTTTTGTGAGCATTAAAAATTGTTTTAAAGGATCTATTTTCCCACAATTCGTCACCATCTCCTAGTTCACAATATTGAAAACCTCTTTTGTAATAATGGTTTAATGCGTGCAAGTAAATATTTTTATTATTAGCAAAATCATCAGCAAAACTATTATCTCCTCTATGGCAATCGCTAAATAATATAAACTTATCATTTATATTAAATTCAATAACTTTTGCTTGTTTATATGCTTTTGTAAGTCTAGATTTAGAGGACATTTATAACCTGTTTATTTAGCTTAAAGATATAAAAAATGCCCTTCGACTAGAAGGGCATTTTTTATATCTTTAAAAGTATGTTGTCATATTAGTTTAACTACTTATTTAAAAGCATTTAAACCTGTAATGTCCATTCCTGTAATGAGTAAATGTACATCATGTGTTCCTTCGTAAGTAATAACGCTTTCTAAGTTCATAGCATGACGCATAATACTATATTCTCCACTAATACCCATAGCTCCTAGAATTTGTCTAGCTTCTCGTGCTATGTTAATAGCCATTTCTACATTATTTCTTTTGGCCATAGATATTTGTGCGGTGGTTGCTTTTCCTTCATTGCGTAAAACTCCTAATCGCCAAGTTAGTAATTGTGCTTTGGTGATTTCGGTAATCATTTCAGCTAATTTTTTTTGTTGTAGTTGAAACTGGCCAATAGGTTTCCCAAATTGTTGACGTTCTTTAGCGTAGCGTAATGCAGTGTCATAACAGTCCATAGCAGCGCCAATTACTCCCCAGGCAATTCCATAACGAGCAGAATCTAAACATTCCAATGGTGCACCTAATCCAGATTTATTTGGGAGTAAATTTTCTTTAGGAATTTTTACATTATGAAAAATTAATTCTCCAGTTGCAGAAGCTCTAAGCGACCATTTGTTGTGTGTTTCTGGAGTAGAAAATCCTTCCATGCCACGTTCAACGATTAATCCGTGAATACGTCCTTCTTCATTTTTTGCCCAAACTACTGCTATTTGTGCAAAAGGAGCGTTAGAAATCCACATTTTAGCTCCATTTAATAAATAATGGTCTCCCATGTCTTTAAAATTGGTAACCATTCCTCCCGGATTAGATCCATAATCTGGTTCTGTAAGTCCAAAACTACCTACCCATTCACCAGAAGCTAATTTTGGTAAATATTTTTTGCGTTGCGCTTCATTACCGTATTTCCATATGGGAAACATTACTAATGATGATTGAACAGAAGCAGTAGAACGAACTCCAGAATCACCTCTTTCAATTTCTTGCATAATTAAACCATATGAAATTTGATCTAAACCAGCTCCTCCGTATTCTTCTGGAATGTATGGTCCAAAAGCACCAATACCTGCCAAACCACTGATAATTTGTTTAGGAAACTCAGCTTTTTGAGCGTACTCTTCTATGATCGGAGATACGTCGCGTTTAATCCATTCTCTAGCGGCTTCTCGAACTAATTTATGTTCGTCAGTAAGTAAATCGTCTAATTGGAAATAGTCTGGTGCTTGAAATAAATCTGGTTTCATATTCAATGTTTAATTTATGTTGCACAATGAGAAAGTTATTGTGTCTTTTATTTTTCAACATTTATTTGTGGTAAATACAAAAATAATCAATCTTTAAAGGCAACACAACTTTAGCTTTTTTTAGTAAAGTTAGTTTTACATGTTAAGATAAAAATCTTTGGTAAGCGATACGTATTCATCAGTGTATTGATGTCTGTCAATTTCAATGATTAGTTCATCGTAAATTGTTTCGTTTTTATAAAATGAAAATTCAAGTAAACTTCTTTTAGTATCACTTTTTGGAGTGCCTTTTACTCTAGTAATTTTATTTGGAAATAAATTCATTTTTTCAGCAATTCTTATGAATTCTTCTTCGTCAGCAAACGGAATGATAAAACACGCTTTCCCTTGATTTTCTAGTAATTTTGAAGTGCCGTATAGTAAATGATCAAACGGTAGCGCATCAGAAAAACGAGCTAAGTTTCTTTGTGGGTCATCACTTTTGTATTCTTCTTTGTAAAAAGGAGGGTTGGAAACTATTAGATCGTATTTATCGTCAATCTCCTCAACAAATTCATTAAAACCTGCATGGTAACAGAAAAGTCTATCTCCCCAGGGAGAGTTTTCAAAGTTATCCGCAGCTTGCTCAAATGCATCGTCATCAATCTCGAGTGCTTCAATAGTTTCTGCGGTACTTCTTTGTGCTAACATAAGCGCGAGTACTCCTGTTCCTGTTCCAATATCTAATATAGAAAGAGGATTTTTTGCTAAAGAAGCCCAAGCGCCTAGCAATACTCCATCGGTGCCAATTTTCATGGCGCAACGATCTTGATTCACCGAAAATTCTTTGAAAACAAAAGGTTTTTTCATGTATTACTATTGTTTGTTTTCTAGTTCTGCTTCACGCTCTAATATTAAGTTTTTTTGATATCTACTTTGTACTAAATCAATAATAATTAATACAATGATGATAAAATAAAAAGTAGCTTTACTCATTGGAGTAATTTCGTTGCCAAATATTTCTAGATGTGCTAAATGCCCTCCTTCAGAAAGGAGCATGATACCTACTATGAATAATATA
This sequence comes from uncultured Kordia sp., assembly GCA_963932865.1. Lineage (GTDB taxonomy): Bacteria > Bacteroidota > Bacteroidia > Flavobacteriales > Flavobacteriaceae. The sequence continues at coordinate 2,817 of CAWVSR010000141.1, forward strand.
AATAATCCTAAGACCTCATAAAGCCTATTTTTTTGTAAAAAGTTAGCCACTTTATCAGCCATAAAAATCATTAGTAATCCACCAAGAACGATAGCAATAGTCATTAAAATAACTTGATTTTTAAATTCTAAATGACTAGTAAGTGCCATGGCACTTAGAATAGAATCAAAAGAAAAAACAAGGTTCATAATTACAATCCACGTAATAACAGTGGCTACACTAGTTTTTTTCTGTTCGGTGTCTTTATGGCCTTTATAATGCATCATGTGCCAAATTTCTTTTATTGCAGTATAAA
>CAWVSR010000142.1:0-3087 GCA_963932865.1 uncultured Kordia sp.
CCTTAATTTTTCAGCACATAATACTGCATAGGTACTAATGCGCTCTCGGAGTTCATTAATATCTGTAATATCTTTTTTAAAGCTTCTCGTTGTAGCAATTGATTTTTTACTGGCAACCTCCTCAATATCTAATCTTGGTTTTCCTTCTAACTCATGTTTTAAACGCAAACCTACTACTGAAAAATGACGCCTTACGTATCCGTCGTGCAATTGTGTAAATTCAAATGCCGTATGAACGCCTATAGCTTTTAGTTTCGTTGCTATTTTTCTACCAATTCCCCAAACATCATCTATAGCTAGCCATTTTAACGCTTTTATTCTTTTTTCTTCAGTATCTATGACATATGATCCATTTGTTTTTACAGGAAACTTTTTAGCAATGCGGTTTGCTACTTTACACAAAGCCTTTGTAGGAGCAAAACCTATACTCACAGGAATACCAACGTTTTTATTTACAGTATCTTTTATAGTTACCCCGTATTGTTGAAGGTTATACGCTTCAAAACCTTCAAATTTTAAAAAAGCTTCATCAATTGAATATATTTCTATATCAGGAGTAAACATTCTTAAGTTATTCATTACCCGATTACTCAAATCACCATACAAGGCAAAGTTTGAAGAAAATACCTGTACGTTATTTTGTTTAAATATTGTTTTGTATTTGTAGGCAACTGCTCCCATTGGAACATACTTTTTAACTTCATTAGAACGTGCTATCACACAGCCATCATTATTAGACAAAACCACAATAGGCTTACCTTTTAACGATGGCTGAAACAATCTTTCGCAAGATGCATAGAAGTTATTACAATCAACAAGTGCAAACATGTTACAAATTTACAAGGAAAAGTTGTTGTTTTATAAATAACGTAACAGAGGATATTAACAAATCTTGTAACTGTTAAATTACTTATATACTAAATCAAAATCTATTAACTTAATAACTTCTAAAACAGGACAATACAAAAAACATATTCTAAAACTTTAAAGCAATGAATAATAAAATCATAAATGCAAGCTACTATTAGAACATAAAATAATTAATTACTTTTGCAGAAGGTAAACTAAATCTTTAGGTTAAATAATAAAGAAGTGGAAAAGGCAGAACATGTAGCAAAACACTGGACAAGTTGTCAAGAATGTGGCGGACAAGGTAAAAAAAGCCGAAGACTTCGTAAAAAAGTACGACTTCAATACCAGAGAGACCTTACCGAATTTGAAAAAACAAATCAAAAAGGAACACCCCCAATCCGCCCAAAAAGGAATTTATATACCTGCTTAAATTGTAATGGTTCTGGATTAATACGTTCTAATACAACAACTCTAGCAGATTATGAAAATTTTCCGCATGTCGCTATTATTGGTGGTGGTATAGGAGGTGTGGCCTTAGCAGTAGCATGTTTACATCGAGGAATTCCCTTCACACTATTTGAACGAGATAACTCGTTTGATGAACGCTCTCAAGGTTATGGACTTACCTTACAACAAGCAAGTAAAGCTATTGCAGGCTTTGGTATTTTAAATTTAGAAAATGGGATTGTTTCTACAAGACACTTGGTACATACTACAGATGGAAAAGTAATTGGAGAATGGGGCATGAGAAAATGGATGCATTCCGAAAATAATAAATCACCAAGACGAACAAATATTCATATCCCAAGACAGTCTTTACGTTTAGCGTTGTTAGATCAACTCGGAAAAAACAACATCCAATGGGGACATCAACTAATAGCGCTTAAAGAGCATGAAGACAAAAAAGTAGAATTACACTTTCAAGTAGGAGAAGAAATTAAAATTTCTAAAGCAGACCTTGTTGTTGGAGCAGATGGAATTCGAAGTGCTGTTAGAAACTTTATTATTGGAGAAAAAAATACTCCTCTACAATATTTAGGCTGTATTGTAATATTAGGAATTTGTCCGTTGAAAAACTTGGAAAATATTGATAGTCATTTACTAGATTCAGCTACAGTATTTCAAACCGTTAATGGTCATGAACGTATTTACATGATGCCTTATGACACAAACTCAATCATGTGGCAGCTTAGTTTTCCTATGACAGAAATAGCAGCTAAAAATTTAAGCTTACAAGGAGCCGAAGCACTCAAAGAAGAAGCTTGTCAAAGAACCCAATGGCATAGTCCTATCCCAGAAATAATAGCTGCTACTCCTACTCAGAAAATATCTGGATATCCGGTGTATGACAGGGCTCTATTAAATAAAGAGTACCTAGAAAAAAGAAAAAAAATTACACTTCTTGGAGATGCAGCACACCCTATGAGTCCGTTTAAAGGCCAAGGTGCTAATCAAGCATTACTTGACGCATTGTCATTAGCAAAAGGAATTGCAAAAGGTTGTAAACCACTATCTAATTGGAGAGACTCCGGAATCAGACAACGAGTATTAACTGAGTTTGAAACTGAAATGTTATCACGTAGTGCTATAAAAGTAAAAGATTCAGCAGCAGCAGCAAAATTTCTTCATTCCGAAACTGTACTTCAAAAAGCAGATGAGCCAAGAGGGCGTTGTTTAAAAGGCGATAACAATATCTGAATAGAAGCACATTATTTAAACTCAAATAATAGCTCTAAAAACAAAAAACCTCGATAATAAAATTATCAAGGTTTTTAATAAAAGTGTTATTTCGTCGGGGTGGCAGGATTCGAACCTGCGACCTCCTCGTCCCAAACGAGGCGCGATGACCGGGCTACGCTACACCCCGAATTAACGATTGCAAATGTACTATTAATTTATTCATATTACAAACACTTATTTGTATTTATTTTTGATTTTGATGATACTAAAAATATACCCTATTTTTGTAATAAACTATATTCATGCTAATCATTGGAATTTCAGGCGGTACAGGAAGTGGTAAAACTACTTTTGTAAACCAAATATTAAAAGAGTTCTCTATAAAAGAAGTTTCAGTAATTTCGCAAGATTCTTATTATAACGACACTTCCAATATTACGCATGAAGAACGAACAAAAATAAACTTTGACCATCCAAATTCAATAGATTTTAAACTAATTATTAAGCAATTGATGTGTTTAAAAAATGGAGCTACCATACAACAACCTGTTTACA
>CAWVSR010000143.1:0-3067 GCA_963932865.1 uncultured Kordia sp.
AGCGTTGAATAATTATGAAATGGCTTATGCTGATTTGCAAAGAAATCATTTAAATTATCTGTTTGGGAAAATATCTGCAGTATATAATATTTCTTTAGAAATGGGATTGGTTTATTTGAAACGATATATTAAGAACTTTACAGAAAAAGATGGTGTGCCAATTTCGTGGGCAAATTATCGTATTGCTCAAATTTACAGACATAAAGATGATAAAATAAATGCGTATAATTTTATTCAAAAAGCATTAAATGAAAATCCAAATTTAGAAGGTGCATTAACAGAGAAGAAATTAATTTTAATGATGAAATAAAACTTTCAAATACTTATATTTACCCATACAACTAAATAAAACTATGTACATACATTTTATAGCTATCGGAGGTAGTGCAATGCACAATTTAGCCATGGCATTACAGACCAAGGGATATCAAATAACAGGTAGCGATGATACTATTTTTGAACCTTCAAAATCTAGATTAGAAGTAAAAGGTTTATTGCCAAACGAATTTGGTTGGTTTCCTGAAAAAATTACTGCTAGTTTAGATGCTGTGGTTTTGGGTATGCATGCTAAGGAAGACAATCCAGAGCTATTAAAAGCTCAAGAACTAGGAATTAAAATTTATTCTTATCCTGAGTTTTTATATGAGCAATCAAAAAATAAGACTAGGGTTGTAATTGGTGGTTCTCATGGTAAAACAACCATTACTTCAATGATATTACATGTAATGCATTACCATGAAAGAGAGGTGGATTATATGGTTGGTGCTCAATTAGATGGTTTTGATACCATGGTGCATTTAACCGAAGAAAATGATTTTATAGTTTTGGAAGGAGATGAGTATTTATCATCGCCTATTGACAGAAGACCGAAGTTTCATTTGTATAAGCCTAATATAGCTTTGTTAAGTGGTATTGCATGGGATCATATAAATGTTTTTCCTACCATGGAAAATTACATAGAACAATTTGAAACCTTCTTAACATGTATGTCAAATGCAGCTATAATGGTTTATAATGAAGAAGATTCTATTGTTAAGAAAGTGGTAGAGGAATCTGATAAGCACATGAAACGTTATCCATATCATTTGCCAGCACATGAAATTATAGACGGACAAACTTATTTAGAAACTAACGAAGGTCCTATGCCTATTGAAATTTTCGGTAATCATAACCTGAGTAATTTAGCAGGTGCAAAATGGATTTGTCAGCATATGGGTATTGATGAAGAAGAGTTTTATGAAGCAATAGCAACATTTAAAGGTGCTAGCAAGCGTTTAGAGAAAATAGCAGAAAGTAAAAATAAAGTAGCGTATAAAGATTTTGCTCATTCACCTAGTAAGGTAAAAGCAACTACTGACGCTGTGGCTGCGCAATACAAAACTCGAAAAACAATTGCTTGTTTAGAATTGCACACTTACAGTAGTTTAAATGCAGAGTTTTTAAATGAATATGATGGAGCATTAGACGCTGCTGACGAAGCTGTTGTTTTTTATTCGCCTAATGCTGTAGCGATTAAAAAATTAGAAAAGGTTTCTGAACAACAAATATTTGAAGCATTTAAACGAAAAGATTTAAAAGTCTTTACAAATCCTATAGACTTTAAATCATATTTGTTTAATTTAAACTTAGATAACTCTGTATTGTTGTTAATGAGTTCAGGAAACTATGGAGGATTAGATTTTGACGAAGTAAAGTCATTAATTAACAAATAGGCTATAAAAATTAAGTATTGAAAAACAACTTTTCTATAAAGGACTGGTCTCAAGAGGATAGGCCTCGTGAGAAATTACTCACAAAAGGAAAAGTGTCACTTACTGATACGGAATTATTAGCTATTTTAATTGGTTCTGGTAACCGTGATGAAAGTGCTGTTGCATTATGCAAACGTATTTTATCATCAGTGGATAACAATCTTCATAATTTAGGTAAATTATCAGTTCAACAATTACAAAAATTTAAAGGAATAGGGGAGGCAAAAGCAATAAGTATTGTTGCTAGTTTAGAACTAGGAAGAAGAAAACGAAATGAAGCCGAACTAGTTACAGAAAAGATAACCTCAAGCAAAGCAGTTTTTGAAATTATGCAACCTATTTTAGGAGATTTGCAGCATGAAGAATTTTGGGTGTTATTTATGAATAATTCTAATGTTATTCTATCTAAACAACAGTTAAGCAAAGGAGGAATTACAGGTACATTAGTAGATGTAAGATTGCTAATGAAAAAAGCACTAGAGTCAGGAGCTGTTGCAATTATAGTATGCCATAATCACCCTTCAGGAACGCTGATAATTAGTGAAGCGGATAAACAAATTACAATTAAAATTAAAATAGCGGCCTCAACATTAGACATTAAATTACTAGATCATTTGATAATTACAGAACAAGCATATGTTAGTTTTGCAGATAAGGAGTTGTTATGAAATTGTTGATTTACACACACAAAATAACTCCTCGAGTTCGCTATGTATTTAAACATATATGTACAAGAATATTAGGAGTACAAGTTGATTTTACTTCGGTTATAGAGGAGTTTATAGCACATCAAGGATTAAAATTATCCTATGCAAAGCAACCACTAGGGAAAGAACTATTCATTCAATCTCACTATTTGTTGTTTGAAGAAGGAGTTTCAGATATTGATATTTCCATAAAAAATTGGAACGATACTAAATGCTTTTTTATTTGTGGTTCCAAGAGTAGTTTACCATTTGATATTTTTGCAGCAAGTTTTTATTTGCTATCAAGGTATGAAGAATACTTACCCTATGTGGCTGATGAATATGGTAGATTTCCGCCAGAAGAAAGTATTGCATATCAATATCATTTCTTAAAAGAACCTGTTATTGATATTTGGGCTTATAAGTTCAAAGCTGTTTTACAAGATCAATTTATAGATTATGTATTTCCTAACAAAGAGTTTGAATTAAAGCCAGTTATAGATGTGCCTGTAGCTTACAAATATTCACACAAAGGTTTAGTAAGGTCAATTGGGGGTATTTTCAAGGATTTTTTTAACTTTAATTTTTCTGAGATATATAGCAGGTCATTAGTGTTGTTTAAATTAAGAA
>CAWVSR010000144.1:0-3011 GCA_963932865.1 uncultured Kordia sp.
TACCCTTTATTGCAGCGTCAGTAAGAACTTTGGTTGTTTCTTGAAATGAAGCAGCCGAGATAAATGAGTTTGTTTGCAATGAAGCTTTTGTAATACCTAATAATACTCTGTCTGTTTCAACAAGTTTTTTACCTTCTTTTTTTAATTTTTCATTTTCTGTATCAAGTATAATTTTATCAACTAATTCTCCTAGTAAATAGCTAGAGTCTCCAGGTTCTTTTACCTCAACTTTTTTAAGCATTTGTCTTAATATAGTTTCAATATGTTTGTCATTAATAGTAACACCTTGTAATCTATAAACTTCTTGAACTTCATGAACGTAATATTCTGTTAAAGCCGCAACACCTAAAATTCTCAAAATATCATGAGGAGCTGGACTTCCATCTAAAAGATATTCTCCTTTTTTAATTTTTTCACCTTCGTTGAAGTTTATATGCTTGCCTTTTGGTATCAAATACGAAGACGATACAGTGGCACTTTTTGTAATTGAAACTTTTTGTTTACCTCTAAGTTCTTTTCCAAATTGAATTATTCCATCATTTTCAGCTATTATGGCGCTGTCTTTTGGTTTACGTGCTTCAAATAAATTAGCTACTCTAGGTAATCCTCCAGTAATATCTTTAGTTTTTGATGTTGCTTTAGGTAATCTTGCTAAAACATCACCAGCAGAAACTTTTTGTCCATCATTTACAGAAAGAATTGAATCTGGAACTAAATAATATCTAGCTTCATTATCATCTGCCTTTTTAATTACATTTCCTTTTTCATCTCTTAAAGTTATTCTAGGTTTAAGCTCAGCATTTTTTGATTGTGATCTCCAATCTAAAACTGATTTAGATGTTAAACCTGTTGCATCATCAGCAATTTCTGCCAAAGAGACACCATCAACTAAATCCATATAACTTGCCACTCCACTTTTTTCGGCAATTACAGGCAATGTATAAGGATCCCATTCACATATTTTTTTACCTTTCGTAATTTTTTCATCATTATCACAATAAAGTTTTGCTCCATAAGGAACTTTATAACTAGCAAGTTGCTGGTTATTTTCTCCTTCAATTACAATTTGAGTATTTCTTCCCATTATTATTTTATTTTTCTTGGAATCTTCTATTATATTTCTATTTACAATAGTAATTTTTCCTGATGAGTGGGCTATTGCTTGTGATTCTTCTTTAATTTGAGCTGTTCCACCAACGTGAAATGTTCTCATTGTTAATTGCGTTCCTGGTTCACCAATTGACTGTGCTGCTATCATTCCTATAGCTTCGCCAATAGTTACTAATTTACCTCTAGATAAATCACGACCATAACAAGTTGCACAAACACCTTCTTTAGAAATACAAGTCATTACAGAATGAACACGAATACTTTTGACACCCGCTGTATCAATTTTTTCACATAAATCCTCATCAATTAATTGTCTTTTGTTAGCAATCACTTCTCCAGTAATTGGATGTTTAATATCTTCAGCTGCTGATCTTCCTAAAACACGATCTGCTAAACTAACAATTATATTACCACCATCAATGATTTCTGATAAATTAATAGAATCTTTTGCTTTAGCTCCACAATAATGTTTTGTTATAGATATATCCTGCGCAACATCACATAGTCTTCTAGTTAAGTATCCTGAGTTTGCCGTTTTTAAAGCAGTATCAGCTAAACCTTTTCTAGCACCATGGGTTGAATTAAAATATTCTAAAGCCGTTAAACCCTCTTTAAAATTTGCAGTGATTGGTGTTTCTATAATTTCACCTGAAGGCTTAGCTATTAAACCTCTCATTCCTGCAAGCTGTTTCATTTGAGCCGCTGAACCTCTAGCTCCAGAATTAGCCATCATAAAGACTGAATTAGTTTCAATTCTTCCATTTTTCTTAGTTTGTGTTGCCGATGAGATACCTTTCATCATTTCGTTTGCGACTAAATCTGTACACTTAGACCAAACATCGATAACTTTATTATATTTTTCGCCTCGTGTAATTAAACCTTCTGAATATTGAGTTTCGTAATCTTCTACTAATTTTTTAGCATCATTTACAAATTTCTCTTTCGTTTTTGGAATTATTAAATCGTCTTTTCCAAATGAAATAGCTGCTTTAAAAGCATGTTTAAAGCCAAGAGCTTTTAATCTGTCACAAAAAATCACAGTTTCTTTTTGACCGCAGTGACGATAAACAAGGTCTATAATTTCTGAAACATTTTTTTTAGATAATATTCTATCAACTAAACTAAATTTTATTTTGTGATTATTGGGTAAAATACTAGATAAAATAAATCTACCTGCTGTAGTTGTGTGCTTCTCCTGTATTTTATCACCTTTTTCATTTACAGTTTCAAATCTACAAATAATTTTTGAATGCAAACTTAAATTTTTGCTATCGATTGCTTGCTCAACTTCAGTGATACTATTAAAATAACCTTTGGGTTTATCTTTATTAGTGTCATCATCTGATGCTTGTGATAAATAATAAAGTCCTAATACCATATCCTGACTTGGTACAATTATTGGTTTTCCATTAGATGGACTTAAAATATTATTTGTTGACATCATTAAAACACGCGCTTCCAGTTGGGCTTCTAAGCTTAAAGGCACATGCACAGCCATTTGATCTCCATCAAAGTCAGCATTGAACGCTGCACACACTAAAGGATGAAGTTCAATAGCATTACCTTCAATAAGTTTTGCTTCAAATGCTTGTACACCTAGTCTGTGTAAAGTTGGTGCTCTATTTAATATAACTGGATGTTCTCTTATAATAGTCTCCAAGGCGTCCCAAACTTCTGGTTTTTCTTTTTCTACTAATCTTTTTGCTTGCTTTATAGTTGTTGCTAGACCAAGCTTATCTAATCTTGCATATAGAAATGGTTTAAATAATTCCACTGCCATTTTTTTTGGTAAACCACATTGGTGAAGTTTTAGCTCGGGTCCAGAAACTATGACTGATCTTCCTGAATAGTCTACTCTTTTTCCTAATAGATTTTGTCTAAATCTTCCTTGTTTTCCTTTC
>CAWVSR010000145.1:0-2968 GCA_963932865.1 uncultured Kordia sp.
TCTCTGTGCTCATAAAATAACATTTTGGTGTAACGCTATTTCAGGACGGGACATTATTACATAAAAAAAGCCTCCTATTCATTGAGTAGGAGGCTTTTTTATGTAATAATATTATCTAATTTACTCTAGCTTTAGCCTGAGCATCTTCAATCATATCCTTATTTGCACTAATTGCAATTTCTACTCTTCTATTTTTAGAACGACCTTCTGCCGTAGTGTTATCAAATCTTGGAACAGTTTCCCCAAAAGCTTCAACAGAAAAACGACTTGAATTTACTCCTCTTGACGTAAAGTAATCTGCCACAGACTGTGCTCTTTTTTTAGAAAGAGTCATATTGTATTCAGCTTTACCTGTATCATCAGTATGTCCTTGAATGAATAAATTTGTATCAGGAAACTGTTGAAATACTTGAACAACCTTATCCAAATTTAGTTTTGCTTTACTTGTAAGTTCCGATTTGTTTGTTGCAAAATTAACACCACTATTTTCATCAAATACAACATGTATACCTTCTCCTACTCTTTCAACATCTGCACCAGGAATAGCTTCTTTAATTTTATTAGCTTGCTTATCCATTACATTTCCTACAACACCACCTGCTGCTCCTCCTATTCCAGCACCAATTAACGCTCCTTTAATATCGCCTCCAATAATACCTCCTAATATTGCTCCTGCGGCAACACCAAGTCCTGCACCTCTTTGAGTTTTGTTAGAATTTTGAATAGCCGTACAACTTAAAATAATTATAGACAAAAATACGGATAGAGTAATATTTATTGTTTTTTTCATGATTTATCAATTTATGATTAGTTAATTTAATTTGATATTATAATTTTACATTATCGGATGTTTTATTAAAAGTCATTGCTACAGTAAATGGATTACCATTTGAAGTTACATCTACTTCTGTAACCATTGTTGTTTCTGTTAAGCTTTTAATTTTAATACGGTATCCTCTGTTTGCAGCATCAGTCGGTCTGTTTTTGTTATCAACAAACTTCATTTGAATGTATCTATTACTTTCCGTATCAAAATAAGTCCAATGAATTCTTGATGTTGATACTTCACAGCTTGAATTACTGGCAGCTGTAGTGAATTTTCCTGAACCATTGTTAGGTATGAACATCCAATCACTGTTTTTAAAACAAGCTGAATCAGCATAATCAAACATGAAAGCCTTATAAGTACCTTCATTTCCATAAAAATCGATATTGCTAACCGTCCAAGTACCCTTTAAGGTTTTTTTCCCAGGAATACCATTAGAAGTCTTTCTTGCTCCACAAGAAAATAATAAAACAGCAGTGAATAATAAAACAATTTTTTTCATAATTTATTAGTTATTGGTTTAGTATAAATTTACAAAAAAAAACAAATCGACTTGCTTTTTTTTGGTTCTTTTTATATAATATAGCTTAGCTTAGTCAACCTTTCTGTAAACAAGTAACTCACTATTATTAGAATCAAATAACATAAGTTTATTATTTTTAATAATGTAATGTCTTGTATTGTTTAAGGCTTTTGTATATTCATTTTCTTTATCCATTGATGGACAAGCCATTCTTGTTCCTAAAATTTCACTAAATTCAATATCAGTATCTGTTAACTTTTTTAAACCACCCATTAATCGATTACAGAAACCTTTACCAGTAATCTTATTGTTTACAACGGAAATTTCCATTTGTGGTTTTTTATCTTCTAATTCAATAGCTCCTAATTTTTCTAAAACCCAAATATCATTAACTCTTAATGAACGATCTACTTCTTTAGAAATCTCCTTAACAAGAGTATATTTTAATGAGGACATATCTGCAGGAAGAGTTGCAGGATCTAGAGAATCGATTTTCACCTCTAGTTCATACTTATATCCAGGCTGATAATCAAAACCTTCAATTTTTTGATAAAAATTAGTCCAAGTACCATCCTTCTCAGTTTTCACTAGCATACATTTCATTGGTCCTACCCCAACGCAATCTGTCTTATAACTATTTACCCAAATAGTTTTGTTTTCACTTTGTTTTTCACAAGAAGTTAAAATAATCATCATTAATAATATTATTATTTTGTTCATAATTAGTTCTTTTTTATAATTAGTTCATTTTTTATTAAATAAGCAATCAAATTATCGCCGTACGACCGAGCAGCATCTTTTAAACTGGAAGGACTAACAAGACTAGATTGTCCCATCCAAAGAAGTGCTTTCTCTTTATCAGATGTAATGGTTACATCATATAACCTAGACTCAATTAAGTATTCAGTTTGTTTTTCATAATAACCTGGGCTATATACATTTCCATAGTTTCTATAAACATACCTACCATATCTGTAATACCCATTCGGATAAATATACGATTGACCAGAAACATATTCTGTTTTATCATTTGAACTTATTAAACTAACACTTATAGCACCATCAGCTCCAAGTTCTTTTAGTTTTTCAGCAATTCTTTTTGTTTCCCAGTCACTTTTTGAAGCATTTGGAGGTAAAAAACTTAAGCCACTTATTGCGTCAACACCATTATCTTTTAAATCATTTACAATTCTATTCTCAATAGTACTTCTAGCTGCAGCATCTTTACTAACTACAATAACAGCTATCTTTTTCATATTTTTTCCATCAAAACCTTTTTTAGACCAAACATAATCCATTTGAGGTTTACAGCTAATAAGCCCGAATAATACAATTGTAATTAAAATTTTAATTTTCATATGTTATAAATTTTATTGGTTATTAAATTTTTAGTTTATAATTATCTATGTGTTCGCATTCTTCCTGTACGAGTTGGCATTGGTCTTGTACTAGGTCTACTCATAGGTTTAGTATAATTTGAATGCGGTCTTGTAGAAGGTCTAACACTTGGCCTTGGCGTAGGTCTTGGCATTGGCTTTGGCCTTACATTTGGGCGTGGTGTAGGTTTCGGCATAGGCTTAGGCCTTACATTTGGACGCGGTGTAGGTTTCGGCATTGGC
>CAWVSR010000146.1:0-2948 GCA_963932865.1 uncultured Kordia sp.
AGCTCTGTAATTCTTGCAAAACTGAAGTTTTCACCTTCGTAATTTATATGCTCGTATATTTCATCTGATAAGATGAATATATTAGGATGATTTTTTAAAACTTCTGCTAATGCTAAATATTCCTTTTCAGTGTATTTTGAACCACTTGGATTATTTGGCGAGTTGAAGAATATTAATTTTGTTTTTGGTGTTATTGCAGCTTCAAGTTGTTCAGGTGTTATTTTAAAATCGGTGTCAATAGAGGAAGGTATTTCTTTAAAAGTAGCTTCTGCCAATGTTGCAATTGCAGAATAACTAACCCAGTATGGAGCAGGAAGTAAAACTTCATCGCCGGGGTTTAGTAATACCATAGCAATATTGGCTATAGATTGTTTTGCTCCTGTAGAAACAACAATCTGATTTGGTGTATAAACTAATTTATTATCTCTTTTAAACTTTCTGCAAATAGCTTCTCTTAACTCATCATAACCATTTACAGGTGTATATGAATTGTAGTTGTCATTAATAGCTTGAATTGCTGCTTCTTTTATGAAATCAGGAGTATTAAAATCAGGTTCACCTAAACTTAGGCCTATAATATCTTTTCCTTCGCTTCTTAGTTCTCTTGTTTTAGCAGCCATTGCTAAAGTTTGTGAAATTGGTAAGCTGTTAATTCTGTTAGAAAGTGGTTTCATATTTGCTTTTTAAACGAGAAGTTTTATGATTGTTATACGATTGCAGGTTTTTTACCAAGGTAATTCAGTTGGTTGTAGTGCTCAATAATTGCCTTACCCATAGTTTTGTATTCGTTATAAGGTAAACTGAATTCTTGAGCAGTTTCCTTAACAATTTTTGAGATTTTTTTATAATGTATGTGGCTTATGTTAGAATATAAATGGTGTTCAACTTGATGGTTTAAACCTCCTGTATAAAAACCAACTAACCAGTTTTTAGGAGCAAAATTAGATGTTGTAAATAATTGGTGAATAGCCCAGGTGTTTTTCATATTACCACATTCATCTGGAGCTGGTGTATCAGTATTTGGCATTACATGTGCTAATTGAAAAATAACACTCAAAATAATACCAGCAGTATAATGCATAACTACAAAACCAATTAATACTTCCCACCATGTAAACCCTATAACTAATGGCAAAACAACCCATAATGAGTAGTAAGCAATTTTACTAATAATTAATTTGGTCCATTGTGTGGCAGCACTAGTAGGTTTTCCGTAGGATAACTTTCTCTTTAAATATTTATAAGTTTGAATAAAATCGGTAGTAATAGCCCAGTTTAAAGTTAATAAACCATAAAGTGCAAAAGAATAATATTTCTGGTACTGGTGAATTTTGAGCCATTTTGAATGAGGTGAGAAACGAATAATTCTTCCAGCATCTATATCTTCATCGTGACCCTGAATATTTGTGTAAGTATGGTGAAGTACGTTGTGTTGTACTTGCCAATTGTAAACATTTCCTGCAAGTATATAGATGCTACTACCCATTAACTTATTTACCCATTTTTTACTAGAAAAAGCTTCGTGGTTAGCATCGTGCATTACGTTCATTCCAACTCCTGCCATGCCAACACCAATAATAACTACAAAAATTAATTGTAGCCATGTAGGTAGATTTAAAGTAAGTATTAAAACCATAGGGGCAAGGAATAATGTAAACATTACAATTGTTTTTGTATATAGTTTCCAGTTCCCGGTTTTTTTAATTTCGTTTTCTTTGAAATAAGTGTTCACTCTTTTATTTAAAGTTTTAAAAAACTTTGCGGAATCAACTCTTGAGAATTTTATTGTAGGATTCATTGTGTTGAAAATTGAGGTTTGTTACAAAAGCAAATTTATTAATATAATTTCTTAATTGCTTGATTAAGTTTAAGAAATACTAAATTATTAACTAGTTTTGCGCTCAAATAGTATTTAAATGGAAGAAATTATTAAATATTTTCCTGACTTAACCAAATTACAGATTAGTCAGCTTACTCAACTAGAAGGATTGTATAAAGATTGGAATAGTAAAATTAATGTTATTTCGAGAAAAGATATTGATGAACTTTACGTTCGACATGTTCAACATTCTTTAGGTATAGCAAAAGTTATTCAGTTTAATTCTGGAGCTTCAATTTTAGATGTTGGAACTGGTGGAGGTTTTCCTGGTATACCTTTAGCTATCTTGTATCCTGATGTTCAATTTCATTTAATTGATATTATTGCAAAAAAATTAAAAGTGGTTCAAGGTGTTGTTGATGCTTTAGGGTTGGAAAATGTAAAAGTAGAACAAACACGTGCCCATTTAGTAAACGATAAATATGATTTTATTGTAAGTAGGGCAGTCACTAATATGACTGACTTTGTAGGTTGGGTTAGGAAAAAAGTAAAGAAAGATCAGAACCATGACGTAAGAAATGGAATTCTGTACTTAAAAGGAGGTGATTTAACTGAGGAGTTGTCGCTTTTTCAATCCGTACAACTAACGAACTTGTCTGATATTTATAAAGAGGGGTTTTTTGAAACTAAAAAAGTTGTCTACTTGCCAATTAAATATAAACCATAAAAAAAGAGCTATCAATTTTGATAGCTCTTTTTTTGTTATGTAGTTTAAATTATTCTCCTAAAAAAGGATATCTATAATCAATTGGAGTTACAAAAGTTTCTTTAATTAATCTCGGAGAAACCCAACGTAATAAGTTTTGTGCAGAACCAGCTTTGTCATTTGTTCCAGAAGCTCTAGCTCCACCAAATGGTTGTTGTCCTACTACGGCTCCTGAAGGCTTGTCATTAATATAGAAGTTACCGGCACTATTTTGTAATGCTTTGTTAGCTTCTTCTAAAGCATATCTGCACTCAGAGAAAACTGCGCCTGTTAATGCGTATTCTGAAGTTTCGTCAACTAGCTTTAGTGTTTCTGACCATTTGCTGTCTTCGTAAACATAAATAGTAACTACTGGTCCGAATA
>CAWVSR010000147.1:0-2926 GCA_963932865.1 uncultured Kordia sp.
GTGAAGTTAAGTTCGCTGGTTTAATCTAAATTTTATTAAAAATCATCATCCTAATTTAGGACAACACATATAAAGCATTTTTATTTAGCAATGTTAACAGCTCTAGTCTCTCTAATAACCGTTACTTTAACTTGACCAGGATAAGTCATATCAGTTTGAATTTTTTGTGAAATCTCAAATGATAAAGCTGAAGATCTGTCGTCAGAAACCTTTTCGCTTTCAACAATTACTCGTAACTCTCTTCCTGCCTGTATAGCATAAGCCTTCTTTACGCCTGTAAAAGCAAGCGCAATCTCCTCTAAATCTTTTAATCGTTGTATGTAGGAGTCTAATATTTGTCTTCTTGCTCCAGGACGAGCACCAGATATAGCATCACAAACTTGAATAATAGGAGATAACAATGTGTTCATCTCTATTTCATCATGATGGGCTCCAATTGCATTACAAACATCAGGTTTCTCTCCATGCTTCTCAGCTAGTTGCATTCCTAAAATTGCGTGAGGAAGCTCCGTTTCTTCTTCAGGAACTTTTCCTATATCATGTAATAGTCCTGCTCGTTTAGCTAATTTAGGGTTTATACCTAATTCTGATGCCATAACACCACATAACTTAGCAACCTCTCTAGAGTGTTGTAACAAGTTTTGACCATAAGACGAACGATATTTCATTCTTCCTACCATTTTAATAAGCTCAGGATGTAAGCCATGAATACCTAAATCTATAACAGCTCTTTTACCAACTTCAGCAATTTCAGACTCAATTTGCTTCTTGGTTTTCTTTACAACCTCCTCAATTCTAGCAGGGTGTATTCTTCCATCTGTAACTAATTTATGTAAAGACAAACGAGCAATTTCTCGTCTAACAGAATCAAAACATGAAAGAATTATAGCATCTGGTGTGTCATCGACAATAATCTCTACACCAGTAGCAGCCTCAATAGCTCTAATATTTCGTCCTTCTCTACCAATTATTCTACCTTTGACATCATCAGACTCAAGATTAAAAACTGAAACACAATTTTCAACAGCCTCTTCTGTACCAATTCGTTGTATTGTATTTATAATTATTTTTTTAGCCTCCTGTTGTGCAGTTAATTTTGCTTCTTCAACGCTATTTTGAATAAATGACATTGCATCAGTTTTGGCTTCTTCCTTAAGTGAACGAACAAGTTCGGTTTTAGCTTCTTCTGCAGACAAGCCAGATATAACTTCTAGCTGATCAATTTGTGTTTTATGAAGCCTTTCAACTTCTTCATTCTTTTTTTCTAAGGAATTTAACTTTGTATCATAATCCTTAATTTTTGATTCAACTTGTTGATTGCTTTTTTTCGCTTTAGACAATTCATTTGAAATTTGAGACTCTTTATCGCGAACTCTTTTTTCTACTTCACCAAGTTTTTTCTCTTTTGATAAAATAACTTTTTCATGCTCTGATTTAAGCTCTATAAATCTTTCTTTGGCTTGTAAAAGTTTATCTTTTTTTAGAGACTCACCTTCTTTTTTAGAATCTTTGAGCAATAACTTTGCTTCTTTTTCTGCTGAAGCAATGATGCTTGACGCACTTTTACTTGCAAGTATTTTGGATATTATAATCCCAACTATTACTCCAACTACAATACCAATAAGAATTGGTATAATCATTTCATTCATATCTATCATTGTTTATATAAAAAAAACCCACACTAGAATGAGTTTTGTATAAACTCCATATAAACAGGTTTAAAGCTAACTTGCTGGTCAAGGATCTGCTCGGAGGCAGCATGCTTTCAAAACAAAGACTCACTTTTTTTAATAGAAACTTGTTGAGTTTATCAAAAAATAATAACTAGTGCAGGTAATAATTTTTATGTTAATTAAAAAAACTATATATATTTATCAAGAAGCGTATACATTGCATTAAGCTTCTCAGTAATTAAAATATCATCTTCTAGGTCATCCAAACTTTCTTGCTCAACTTTTGAGGCAAACTGTAACGCACACATTGCAAGCACATCTTGTTTATCTCTTACAGCATAGTTTTCTTCAAATTGTTTTAACAATTTTTCTATACTTTTTGCAGCTTTTCTCAAACCCTCTTCCTGTCTAGGCTTTATCGTTAACGGATAAACTCTATCGGCTATAGAAATTTTTATCTTTAGCTTTTCAGACATTTAAGTTTATTTTGAAAGCTGTATAATACAATGATCGATTTCTCTAATTAAAGTATTTATTTTAAGCTTGGTTTCCCTTTTATAATCTTCACTACCTAACATAGAACTTGTTAGTTTTAAAACTTCATACTTTTCTTCACAATCTGCAATAACTGCTAATTGCTGTGAAATTATTTCCTCTTTTAAGTCTAGTTTAAGCTTTAACTTTTCGTTAATAACATCCTTTTCTTCTAGACGTTTAATAACGCTAAGCAACCTAACTTCTAAAGAATCAACAAGTTTTAGTAATTCACTCATTTAACAACATGTTCTAATGTCATATTACAAAGTTAACATTTCAAAATTAATAACATCATTTATTGTTATTTTTTTTAAACCAATTTAATTTCTAATTATTGCTGTTAATAATTGGACTGATTTGATAATAAATTTCTAATTTTATATTTTAAATAAATATATCTTTTAAATGAGAATTATAATTTTTGTTTGTTTTCTGTATTTCACAATAAATTTAAATGCACAATTAAAATATCCAACAAATTACTTTGGTAATCCTCTTGAAATAGAATCTGTTTTATCAGGTACGTTTGCAGAATTACGTTCTAATCATTTTCATTCTGGATTAGATATAAAAACGCAACAAAAAGAAGGATTAAAAGTATTTGCAACAGCAGAAGGACACATAAGTAGAATAAAAATTTCTCCCTGGGGATATGGTAAAGCTATTTATATTGCTCACCCTAACGGTTATACTACTGTTTACGGACATCTTAAAAA
>CAWVSR010000148.1:0-2821 GCA_963932865.1 uncultured Kordia sp.
TACTCATACATTCCTATATAAGTTCCCTCGGCAAAATTAGGATCACCTAGAGCGTCAGAATATAATGTCCCACCTATTTGAACTTCATAACCTTTTGCATTAACAGCAGCTTGCAAAGCCTGAACAGTTCTAACAGGTACGGAGCTTTCTATAAAAATAGATTTAATATTATTTTCAATGATAAAGTTTGAAATACGTTGTACGTCTTGAACTCCTGCTTCAGTAGCTGTAGAAAGCCCTTGTAAACTTACTACTTTAAAATTATAATTTTTTCCGAAATAAGCAAAAGCATCATGTGCGGTAACTAAAATTCTTTTTTCTATTGGCAAACTCTCTAAGTAATTTTTATTGTTATTCTCTAACGTTAAAAGACGCTTTATATATGCATCAGCATTCTTAGCGTATAATTTAGCGTTACTTGGATCCATTTTCGATAACTCCTCAGCAACATAAACAGTTGCTTTTTTCCATTTTGGAATAGAGAACCAAAAATGAGGGTCGTAACTTGAAGCAAAGTCTGCGGATGAAATTAACTCCGATTTATTTATTGCATCAGAAACTGCAATAGTTTTTTTTCCTTGATGACGCATTTTTTCAAAAACATCTTCTAGTTTTCCTTCTAAATGTAAACCGCTGTAAAAAATTACATCAGCATTATAGAATTTAGTTACATCTCCTTCACTAGCTTTGTATAAATGCGGATCAACACCTGCGCCCATTAAACCTTCAATAGTTACATTATCTCCTGCCAATTCTTTAACCAAATCAGTAATCTGAGAAGTTGTAGTTACTACCTTTAGTTTTCTATTTGCTAAATCGGTACTTTTTTCTTTCTTACAAGAGAAGCATAATAAAAGAATTAGCAGTGTTATATAATTTTTCATATTTTATTTTTAACGTATATGTTATTCGCTATTTGCTGAGAGATCGTAAATTCATTGGAGGCCATTCTAATTTGCATTGAATTATCAAAAGCTTCTTTTTCTAAAACTGCAATTTCTTTTCCTAATGCAATTTCTTGTTTGTCTAAATATCGTAGAAAATCAGAAGACGTATCTTTAACACCAATACAAACAACACTTTCTCCAACTTCAATAGTAGAAAGTAATGATTTTTCTAAGAAATTAATATTTCCATCTTTATCTGGGATAGGATCACCATGCGGATCATGTTTTGGATACCCCAAAAAAGCATCAATTTCATTTACCAATTTTTTAGAATGAATGTGCTCTAACTGCTCAGCAACTTCATGCACTTCATCCCAGTTAAAATTAAGCTTTTCAACTAATAGTACCTCCCACAAACGATGCTTTCTTATTACGTTTGCTGCTATTGAAGCCCCCCTTTTAGTTAATGTAACTCCTTGATATTTCACATATATAACCAACTCTTTTTCCGACAGTTTTTTAACCATATCAGTAACCGATGACGCTTTAGTTTCAAGTTGCTGCGCAATGGCATTTGTACTAATTCCCTTATCGGTTTTAATACTTAAATGAAATATTGCTTTTAAATAATTTTCTTCTGACTTAGAAAGCATTAGGTTATATTTTTAGACAAATGTACGATAAATCTTAAGATTTAATAAAAAATATTTTTAGATAAGTCTAAAAATTATATTAGTTTTGTAAAAAATTCATAAAAAATGAAAAAGCATCTTACAATAATTACATTCCTATTCTTGAGCTTATTGAGCTTTTCACAACACGATAATAATGCCCCTTATATTTTAAATGGGACTATTAAGCATGAAGCTAAACCTATAGCTTTTGCAACTGTATCTATAAAAGGAACCTCAAACGGTGTGGTTTGTGATGAAAACGGAAAATATAAGCTACAATCAAAACATGGAGAAATAACTATTGTTGTTCAAGCTGTTGGATTTAAAACTAGCGAAAAATCAATTCATTTAGATAAAAATACTACTGTAGATTTTGATTTGAAAGAAGATATTTCAGACCTTGACCAAGTAGTGGTTACAGGAACTAGAACATATAAAAAGAGAACTAATTCTGCTGTTATTGTAAATGTTATTAACAGTCAAACACTTGAAAACGTTCAAGCATGTACACTTTCTGAGGGATTAAAATTTCAAACAGGATTACGAGTAGAAAATGATTGTCAGACTTGTAACTACACGCAGTTACGAATGAATGGTTTAGCAGGAGGCTATTCTCAAATTTTAATTAATGGTCGTCCAATTTTCAGTCCGCTTACCGGGCTTTATGGTCTAGAACAAATACCTACAAACATGATTGATCGTATAGAGGTTGTTCGTGGTGGTGGATCTGCTCTTTATGGATCAAGCGCCATTGGTGGAACCGTAAATGTTATTACTAAAATACCAAGAAAAAACAGTTATGAAATAGGTTTTACTCATCAAAACTTTAAAGGAACTCCTGAAAATATTTTGGCAGGAAATGCAACTGCAATTAGTGAAAATAAAAAAACTGGTGCTACATTTTTTGTTAATAATAGACAACGAAGTGCATATGATGCGAATGACGATAATTTTTCAGAATTACCTCAACTAAAAAATTTATCCTTTGGTACAAATTTATTCTTTTTACCTACAGAAGATCAAAAACTAGAAATTAGTTTAAGTAAATTAAATGAATATCGTTACGGAGGAGAATTAGTGGATGGGCCAGCTCATTTAGCAAAACAATCAGAAGAACGAACGCATGACGTATTTATAGGAAATGCTGATTATCAAATTAATTTTAATGAAGATAAAAGTTCCTTTATTACATATTTAGCAACGCAACATACAGAGCGCGATCACTATACAGGTGTAATACCAGACTTAAGCGAAACAGAT
>CAWVSR010000149.1:0-2786 GCA_963932865.1 uncultured Kordia sp.
CTGACTTTACAAAATTTAGCTTTTCAAACAATTTTATACTCCCTAAATTATCTTCCAATACGTTAGCGTAAATTTGATGCACATACAAGTTTTTAAATGCATACTCAATAAGTAGTTTTAAAGCTTCTTGACCATACTTCTTGCCTCTTGCGTGATCTAGCACCAAAACCCCCAAACCTACTTTATCGTTTTTAGGATCAAAGTCAAACAAATCTACAAAACCTACAGGCTCTTCAGAATTGGTAACTATCATCAAACGCAACTGCTTGACTTCATAAATATCTTTATGACAGTTTTCTAAATATTGTTTTATCAAAAAACGAGAATATGGCGTTTGTGTTTGACTAACTTCCCATACGGATTCGTCATTTTCAATAATATATATCAATTCTAAATCCTCAGGCTCTAGCGCACGTAAATAAACTTGTTTTCCTTTTAATGTTAGCATGATATTTCTCCTTTAAAAACATGAATTGCATTTCCTTTTAAAAAAACATTGGTATAACTACCATTTAATACAGTAAAAGAAACCTGAAGTTCCCCTCCTTCTACTTGAAGTGTAAGATCTGTCTCATTCGTTTCGTTTAAGTAATTCATAGCAACAGCAACAGCTGTAGCACCTGTTCCACAAGCTAATGTTTCACCCTCTACTCCTCGCTCATAGGTACGTAACTTAAATGTATTGTCATTAATTTTTTTAACAAAATTCACATTACTACCTTTCTTACCATACACTTCATTTCGAATTTTACTTCCTAAAGTTTGAATGTCAAAATTTAAAATTTTGTCTTCAAATTGCACATGGTGAGGAGAGCCTGTGTCTAAAAAAACACCATTCTCTTTAGACTCTATTTTATGTATATCAAGCATTTGTAGACTAACAATATCGTTAATTATAGTAGCATTATGTAGTCCATCAATAGCTTCAAAAATAGTATTTCCTTTAATAATATTTAAAAAATTAGCAAAAGCAACAATACATCTTCCTCCATTACCACACATGGTGCTTTGATGTCCGTCTGCATTAAAATATATCATTTTAAAATCGGAGATTGTACTGTTTTCTAAAAGTATCAAACCATCAGCGCCAATACCAAATCGTCTATCACACAACAACTTAATATAGGCCACATCGTTTTTAGCCATAAATTGTCTTCGATTGTCTATCATCACAAAATCGTTGCCCGTACCCTGATACTTGTAAAATGTAATCATATTGTATTTAATGTGATACAAATGTAATGATTCAATTGAAAAATTCAACTAAAATAAAAACAACATATATTACAAAAAAACCATCCATTTAACATTCATTAACACCTCGTTAAGAACACGTTAAAGTAAATTGCTCAACTAAAAAAATAATTAACTTTACTACAACATAACCTAAATCATATTTATCATGAAAGAAATACTTAAAATAACACTTTTTTCAATTCTTGGTGGCGCGCTTAGTTTAATAGGTTATACCACTTTAATTAAAAAAGAAATAAACACGAATGCTAAACACAAATCAAATTCAACATCGTTAGCAATTCCCGTAACAAATTATAGCAATACAAATTCAAATTTGGTAACTGAAAATATAGACTTTACCACTGCTGCAGAAAAAACAATTCATGCAGTTGTGCATGTTACAAACACAACCTCATATAGGCAGCCAAGGAGTATTTTTGAATACTACAACAATCAAGGAGAACAAATACAAAAAGGATCTACAGGTTCTGGAGTTGTTATTTCAGAGGACGGGTATATTGTAACTAACAACCATGTTATTGAAGATGCAGAAGAATTAACCGTTACACTAAATAATCAAAAATCATATACAGCGAAAGTAATAGGTACTGACAAAAAAAATGACATTGCATTACTTAAAATTGATACAAATCAAAAACTTGCCTACATTCCTTTTGGTAATTCTGATAATATTAAAATAGGAGAATGGGTGTTGGCTGTAGGAAATCCATACAATTTAAATTCAACTGTTACCGCTGGAATCATAAGTGCTAAATCAAGAGATTTAGATGGAGACAGAAACATACAGTCATTTTTACAAACTGATGCTGTTGTGAATCCTGGAAATTCTGGAGGTGCACTAGTAAACACAAGAGGAGAACTGATTGGAATTAATACTGCTATATCATCTAAGACAGGGTCTTACATAGGATATTCTTTCGCAGTACCCTCAAATACAACAAATAAAATTGTTCAGGATATATTAGAGTTTGGAAATGTTCAACAGGCCGTTTTAGGAGTAAGTGGGTTTGAATTAAATAGCAACATGGCAGAGAAGATAGAGGTTTCAGAAACAGAAGGTTACTATGTTTCAAAAATTGAATCAAATTCTGGTGCAGAAAAAGGAGGCTTAAAAGAAGGTGATATTATCAAACAAATTGATCAAAGTAAAATATCAAAATTTTCAGATCTAACAGGGTATTTAAGTACTAAGAGACCAAATGAGATTATAAAAGTTAATGTATTAAGAAATGGAAAGTTAAAACTATTTAATATAAAACTATCTGACAAAACTGTTTTTACAGTTAAAGTTTTTGATTTAGAAGTAAAAAACTTATCTAATGATGATCTTGAAAAAAGAAATATTA
Source organism: uncultured Kordia sp. (assembly GCA_963932865.1). Lineage (GTDB taxonomy): Bacteria > Bacteroidota > Bacteroidia > Flavobacteriales > Flavobacteriaceae. The sequence goes on from CAWVSR010000149.1 coordinate 2,604, forward strand.
AAAATGGTATAAAAATAGTTTCAGTAAACAAGGACTTTTTAACTAAAGAGTTAGGACTTTCTAAAGATTGTATCATTACAAAAATAAATGAAAAAAATATCGAGAGTATTGATGACTTAAACTCATTCAGAAATTTAAATTACAAAAACTTGTACAATCTCGAAGTTACTTATAAAAACGGAG
>CAWVSR010000150.1:0-2665 GCA_963932865.1 uncultured Kordia sp.
GAAGGAAAGGAACTAATTGTGAAGCAACACAGATAGGTCCAACTCCAGGTCCTCCACCACCATGTGGGATTGCAAATGTTTTATGTAAGTTTAAGTGACAAACGTCGGCGCCAATACTTCCTGGATTTGTAAGTCCAACTTGTGCATTCATATTTGCACCATCCATGTATACTTGCCCTCCGTGGTCATGAATGATTTGCGTAATTTCTTTAATAGCACTTTCGTAAACACCATGCGTAGATGGATATGTAATCATTAATGCTGATAAGTTGTTAGAATGTAATATTGCTTTTTCACGTAAATCAGCTACATCAATATTTCCTTTATCATCAGTTTTAGTAACTACAACTTTCATGCCAGCCATTACTGCTGATGCAGGGTTGGTACCGTGTGCAGATGATGGTATTAAACAGATATTCCTGTGGTGATCATTTCTAGAATGATGATAAGCCCTAATAACCATTAATCCAGCAAGTTCTCCTTGGGCTCCAGAGTTTGGTTGTAAAGATGTGCCTGCAAAACCTGTAATGATGTTTAATTGGTGTTCTAAGTTTTTTAAAACTTCTTGATATCCTTTAGCTTGTTCTAAAGGAACAAAAGGATGAATATTACCCCAGTTTGGATTACTTAAAGGCAGCATTTCAGAAGCTGCGTTTAATTTCATAGTACATGAGCCTAAAGCAATCATTGAATGATTTAGTGATAAATCCTTACGTTCTAATTTCTTGATATAACGCATCATCTCAGTTTCAGAATGATGGGTGTTAAAAACATCATGTTCTAAAAACGAAGTGTCTCTTAGTAAATTCGTTGCAATTTGATCACTATCTGCAAATTCATTTATTGTAGTAGTTTTAATATTTAAAGCAGTAGAAAACACGTTTATAATTGCATTAATATCTTCAATGCTCACTGTTTCGTTTAAGGAAATAGATATAGTATTTGCATCTACATAATTAAAATTAATTTTTGCTGACTCCGCAATTGGTTTAATTTTTTCTGAAGGTGCTTGAACCTTGATAGTATCGAAGAAAGAAGTGTTTGTTTGCTCAATTCCTAAATCATTCAAGGCGTTTGCTAAAGTAACAGCCGATCGATGAACATTGTTGGCGATATATTTTAAGCCTTCTTTACCATGATAAACTGCGTACATACCTGCCATTACTGCAAGTAATACTTGTGCAGTACAAATATTAGAAGTTGCTTTTTCTCTTTTAATGTGTTGTTCACGTGTTTGCAAAGCCATACGTAATGCACGGCCACCGTCTTTATCTTGAGTAACTCCTATTATTCTTCCAGGAATACTTCTTTTATATATTTTTTTAGTAGCAAAATACCCAGCATGAGGTCCACCATAACCTAAAGGGATACCAAAACGTTGTGTTGTACCAACAACAACATCTGCTCCGAATTCTCCTGGAGCTTGAAGTTTTACTAAAGATAGAATATCTGCAGCAATAGCTACTTTAATATTATTTGCATTTGCATTTTCTACAAATGACTTATAATCATTTACTTGACCATGTTTTCCAGGGTATTGTAATAAAGCACCAAAAAAGTCATCAGAAAATTCAAAGTTTTCATGATTTCCAATTACTAATTCTATTCCAATTGGAGTTGATCTTGTTTGAAGTACTGATAAAGTTTGTGGTAATATTTCTTCAGAAACAAAAAATTTACAAACATTAGCTTTTTTTTGAGCTCTTTCTCTAACATCAAATAATAACGACATAGCTTCTGCTGCAGATGTTCCTTCATCTAACAATGAGGCATTAGCAAGCTCCATACCAGTTAAGTCCACTACCATTGTTTGGTAGTTTAACAATGCTTCTAAGCGTCCTTGAGCAATTTCTGCTTGATAAGGAGTATAAGCAGTATACCAACCTGGATTTTCTAAAATATTACGTTGAATTACGCTTGGTACAGCTGCCTCGTGATATCCTAAACCTATATAGGTTTTAAAAACACTATTTTTAGCAGATAATTTTTGTATGTGGTTTAAATATTCATATTCACTTAAAGCAGGAGGTAAATCTAGCTCTTCTTTTAAACGAATATCATCAGGAACAGTTTCATGAATTAATTGGTCTAAATTATCTAAACCAATAGTCTTTAGCATTGTAGATTGGTCTTTAGGGTTTGGACCAATATGTCTTAATTGAAAAGAATCTGTTTTCATCTTTACTAAATATTGTGTTATGTTGTAGAAAAATAAGAGTACAAAAGTACGGCTTTATTCTTAAATTATTTAGAGATGTAAAAGTTAAATATTTATTAACATATTGATTATAGATAGTTTTTATAAAAACTAGAAAGGAAAGGTTTAGAATAAATATAACCTTACTTTTGTTTAGTGAAACAGTTAAAGATTTTAATTGATTTTTTTGTTGAATCCAATATTTGGGTTGCAATTTCTGTTGTAGCGTTATTAAGAATTACAAATATTTATTTTGAGATTGTTAGTAATGGTTTTCTTCAGGTATTTGTTTTTACCAGTGTTATTTTTGGGTATAATTTTATAAAACACTTTACTACTCAATATTTATTAGGCATAAAATTATTTATGTCTAATCATAGTATTTCCTTTTTGTTTAAGTGTTTTAATAAATTAAAAAATGAAAAAAAAATTATACTTATAATTAATACACTAAGTATCATTATTAGC
>CAWVSR010000151.1:0-2637 GCA_963932865.1 uncultured Kordia sp.
CGGACTTTTAGCGCGTAATGCTAAAAAAGCAGTTGAAACTAAATTAATTGATAAATTAATTTATATCGATGAATACAATGCTATTATTAAAAACAAACTAAATATAAATAAAGACGACGAATACGAAACTGTGGATATTTATGACTACGCTGAACATACAAGTAAAAAAATAAAAACCAATACATATAAAATAAAAGATGAAATAGCTATTATTTATGCACAAGGACAAATTATGTACGGTGAAGGAGACGAGTCTACAATTGGCCAAGGAATCATTAATAAATCTCTAAAAAAAGCTAGAGAAGACGACGATGTAAAAGCAATAGTACTTAGAGTTAATTCTCCAGGAGGAAGTGCCTTAGCAAGTGAATTAATCTGGAGAGAAATTGAACTAACAAAAGCGATTAAGCCCGTTATTGTTTCAATGGGAAATTTAGCAGCATCTGGAGGATACTATATAGCATGTAATGCTGATAAAATTATAGCAGAACCAAATACAATTACAGGAAGTATTGGTGTTTTTGGAACACTCCCAAATGCATATGAGTTTATGAATGATATTGGTATCAATGCTGAACAAGTTACCACCAACAAAAACTCAGTAGATTATAGTTTCTTTGAACCTATGCAAGATGAGCAAAGAGAAATCATAAAAGAAGGTGTTGTTGATATTTATGAATTATTTACAAATCGCGTAGCTACTGGTAGAGGAATGAAACAAGAAGCTGTACATGAAATTGCACAAGGAAGAGTTTGGACCGGAACAGACGCTTTAAATATAGGATTAGTAGATGAACTAGGGGGATTAGATTTAGCGTTAGAAAGAGCAGCAGAAGCTGCAAAACTTGACAAATATAAAATACAGGAATTACCAATATATGAAAAAGACTTTGAGAAGATGTTTGAAAGCTTTGGTTTGATTAAAACTAAAGAAGAATTATTAACTGAAGAATTGGGTATACAAAATTACCGTATTTTAAAGAAAATGAAAAACATCACTCAAATGCAAGGAACACAAATGTTATTACCTTACGATATTGAAATAAAATAAGTTTATTAATAAATACAAAAAAAAAAAAAGTTTTTTTTTTTAAATGAAGAACCTTTTTTTGAAACATCTTAAAAAATTAAAAAGCCTTAAACAAATGTTTAAGGCTTTTTTGTGGTGCCTCCAGGAATCGAACCAGGGACACATGGATTTTCAGTCCATTGCTCTACCAACTGAGCTAAGGCACCATTGCTAACGCAGGTGCAAATATATAATTTATTTTGGTTTTCAAGCATTAATAAACAAAAAACCCTAAACAAAATTGTTTAGGGTTTTTCTGGTGGTGCCTCCAGGAATCGAACCAGGGACACATGGATTTTCAGTCCATTGCTCTACCAACTGAGCTAAGGCACCATTGCTAACGCGGGTGCAAATATAGAAAGGTTTTTTAGATACACAAAATATTTTTTTCGTTTTTTTCTTTCTTATATTTGTTATAACAAAGAAACTATATGAATTTAATAATTGATATTGGAAATACGAGAGTGAAACTTGCTGTATATAAGGAAGATAACCTAATCCTTAAACTAATCATTTTAAAAAAAGATTTTTTTGATACAATTGAAAAAATATTAAATGAATATCCTAAAATCAAAAAAGGTATTATTTCTTCCGTTGATCACTTTACAAAAAAAGAAGAAAAACAATTAAGAACTTTGATAAATTTAGTAGTTGTAAGTACTGAAATCAAACACCCTTTCAAAAATCTATACCAAACACCAAAAACATTAGGACTTGACAGAATCGCTCTTATTTCAGCTGCAGCAAATCAATATCAAAGAAAAAACACACTCGTTATAGATGCAGGAACATGTGTAACCTATGATTTTTTAAATACCAATAACGAATATCTTGGAGGAGCAATTTCACCAGGCTTATCTATTCGCTACAAGGCCTTACATCAATTAACTGCTAAATTACCATTATTAAAATATGAAGATCATAATTATTTAATTGGTAATTCTACCGAAAGTAGTATTCATTCAGGCGTTATAAATGGGCTTGTAAATGAGATAGATGGAAACATATTACAATACCAGAACACTTATAAAGATTTAACAATTATTTTAACAGGAGGAGACACAAATTTCTTGTCAAAAAGATTAAAAAGTAGCATATTTGCGAATTCAAATTTCTTATTAGAAGGTTTGAATCATTTATTACAAATAAATACCATCTAAATGCTTAAACAAACTATATTATTATTAGTTGCTATTATATCAATAAATGCTGTTGCACAACAAGGAACAGCATCGCCGTATTCGTTTTATGGAATTGGAGAGCTAAGTTATAAAGGAACTGTAGAAAACCAAAGCATGGGTGGACTAAGTATTTATTCTGACAGCATACATATTAACCTTTTAAACCCTGCCTCACTAGGTAAATTAAAACTAACTACTTTTACTATTGGAGCAAATCATAAATCTGCTAATTTAAAATCGTCGAATAACTCTGCAAGTACCTCTAATAGTACTTTTGAATATTTAGCCATTGGTTTACCAATGGGGAAATTAGCCATGAGTTTTGGATTGTTACCTTATACCTCTGTTGGTTACAAGACAGGTTTTTCAAATTATGAAACCGCTACA
>CAWVSR010000152.1:0-2543 GCA_963932865.1 uncultured Kordia sp.
GTTACAAGGTGATAAGGCTACAATTTTTATAGCAGATTTACATGCAGGATATTTATTGAATCCGGCAACAAATTTAAAGGCGTTTATTAATGTAACGCAGCGAAGTTTTGATAAAAAGTACGTTTCTGCAGATTATGAAAAAAATACTACATGGCTAAATTTAGGGTTTAGAACAGATTTATTTAACAATTATAATGATTATTAGTTTTTTGTAGAATTTTTAGATTAAGTATGTTTTGATTGTATTACATGTAAAATTGTATTAATTTAGAATAATAACTAATTAAATATAGAATAATGAAAAGATTTAAATTTCTTGTCCTGTTGTTTTTTTCAATGTTGTTTTTGTCTTCATGTCAAAATGATGACGATGGAGATGTTAATCGAAATGAATTAATAGGTACTTGGTATTTGATAGATGAAACTGTTGATGGAGTACCAGTTTTTTTAAATTGTGAATCCGTGCTTGATTTTACTCCGTATAGAGTTTCAAATATTAATTATTTTGGTTTAAGCTGTAGTTTTGTAGATGTTTTTGTAAATGATTACTACGTAGATGGTAATGAAATTGTAAATACAGGTCCTTTTGAGACGTATGTTGATGAGATATTAGTTTTAAATAACTCTAGACTTGTCCTTAGTAGATTTGATGAGTATTATGAAAATGGGCAATTTTATTATTTAGAAGTCCTATCAACATACATTCGTTAAGAATGTTTTAAAATAAACAAAAAACATTCTTAACTTTAATTTAAATGACTTTTGTAATGTTGAAAGTTATAATGTTATTTACAATCACTATTATCAAAGTCTTAAATATTGTGTTATTGAGTTTAACTTAAATCTTTAAAAATGAAAAAAATTAAATTATTCGGGTTATTTGTGTTAGCAGGGCTATTATTTATATCATGTAGTAGTGATGATGAAGGAGGGGGTGTTATTGATGATAATATAAATGCTAACGAATTATTAGGAACATGGTTGTTGGTAGAAGAAAATATTAATGGTGAAGTTGAGTCTATCGATGATGATGAATGCTCATTTATTATAGATTTTACTTCAGATATTTTTACTTCAACAGAATATTTTGGTCCTGATTGTTTATCAGAGGAGAGTTTTAGTGCTCCATACAATGTAAGTGGTAACACACTTGTATTATCGGTTGAAGGAGATACTGAAGAGGTTGAAATTTTAACATTGAGTAGCGAAGTTTTACAAGTTAGATACGAAGATGTTTACACAGAAGATGGTCAAGAGATCACTGATATAACCATAGAGACTTACTCAAAGCAATAATTCTTATTTCATGATAAAAACTCTCAATTTAGTTATTGAGAGTTTTTATCATGTATAAAAAAGAACGAATTAAATATCTTTTCGATAAAAAGCTGTAATTTTGCATTAAAATTAGGTAAAAATAATACATTGAGTATAGCACGAATTAATGCAGAATCAAATCTGTTTCAAGATTTTAAGGCCATTACGAAGCATCGCTTAGCAATTAGCGTAGTTTTTTCGTCTGTTGCAGGGTATTTAATCGCAGTAGGAAGAGAAGTTGACTTTGTTGTTTTGGCTATGTTAGCCATTGGTGGTTATTGTATGGTTGGCGCTTCTAATGCATACAACCAGATTATAGAAAGAGATTTAGACAAGTTGATGGATAGAACCAAAAACCGACCTATTCCTTCAAATACCATATCTGTAAAAGTTGCATTTGTAATAGCAACACTATTGACTATAATAGGTTTAGTGGTTCTGTATCTGATCAATCCAAAGTCAGCAATGTTTGGTGCTATTTCAATATTTATGTATGTAAGTTTGTATACACCATTAAAAACAAAAACTCCTTTAGCTGTCTTTATTGGTGCTTTTCCTGGTGCAATTCCGTTTATGTTAGGTTGGGTAGCGGCTACTAATAATTTTGGTATTGAGCCTGGAACATTGTTTTTAATGCAGTTTTTATGGCAATTTCCACACTTCTGGGCGATCGGGTGGTTTTTGTATGACGATTATGAAAAAGCAGGTTTCTTTATGTTGCCTACTGGTAAAAAAGATAAAAATACAGCTGTCCAAATCATCACCTATACAATTTGGACAATTTTAGCTTCTGTTATTCCTGTATTTGGTTTCACAGGGGAATTAAAATTATCGATTATAGCTGCAATAATTGTTTTTGTATTAGGATTAGGTATGTTATATTATGCGGTGTTGCTGTTTAAAAGGATGGATGCTAAAACTGCTAGGCAGCTAATGTTAGCAAGTGTTACATACATTACATTATTACAAATAGTATACATAGTAGATAAATTTTTACAATAACAAATGGATTTAACACAAGGTACTCAGGAAGAGAAGATAGGAAGAGCAAAGAAAACAATGCTGTGGTTCGCTATGATAAGTATGACCATGACATTTGCAGGATTAACAAGTGCTTATTTAGTAAGTAGCTCAAGACCTGATTGGCTAAAGGACTTTGAATTGCCACCTATGTTGTTATGGAGTACAATAACAATTCTAATAAGCAGTTTGACAATTCATTTAGC
>CAWVSR010000153.1:0-2535 GCA_963932865.1 uncultured Kordia sp.
GCCAATTCTTCAATATGTTCAGTATAATTTCTTCCTATACAAATTATCTTCATTGGTTAAAACTTATTTGTCAATTGACGTAATTTGATTGCTGTCAATACTTTTTTTGTGTATAAAGGAAAATCTGCGTTTTGAATCCAGTTATAGTAACCTGGCTCTGTTTGTAAAACCTCTTCAACTTTTCTATCTTTATGTTTTCCGAAACTAAACACCTCTACATTTTCTTTATTAAACACAATAAAACCTGCAAAGTCTACACTTTTCTTACGCGTACTAAATTCACTTAATTCTTTTATAGTATTATCTAAATCAGGATACCTCTCTAATTGCGCTAACAAAATTTCATAAGTAGCATTCGTATCTACTGCTGCTGAATGTGCTCCGTCAAGATCTTTGTTACAATAAAATTTATAACCTGCGCTAAGTGTACGCTGTTCCTTTTTGTGAAAAATAGTTTGTACATCTACAGTAACTGTATTTTTCATGTCAAAATCAATTTCTGCACGTAACATTTCCTCTGCGAGTAATGGAATATCAAAACGATCTGAATTAAAACCTGCCAAATCAGAATCCTTTATCATTTGATATACTGTTGGCGCTAGTTGTTTAAAAGTAGGCTCATTAGCAACCTTTTCATTTGAAATACCGTGAATTGCAGTTGTTTCTGCAGGAATATTCATTTCCGGATTTACTAACCAAGTTTTACTTTCTTTATTTCCGTTTGGAAAAACCTTTAATATAGATATCTCTACAATTCTATCTTTAGACACCTGAATTCCAGTTGTTTCTAAATCGAAAAAACAAATTGGCTTATGTAATTTTAACTCCATTTATTAGTTTATTTACAAGCAAATATACAATGAACTTAATAAAATTATTCGCATTGACATAAAATATTATTTAGTCAAAAAAATAAAATTATTTCATTTGAAAAAAATACAACATAAAAAAAGCACACTTTATAAAGTGTGCTTTTTTTATGTTGTATTTTTTTATTTTAAAAATCTCTGTTTAAATCCCAAGCCTCAAGATAATCAGCAACACATTTGGCAAACATACCTCCAAGTGCACCATCTACCACTCTATGGTCATATGAATGAGATAAAAACATCTTCATTCTTATACCAATAAAATCTCCTTCTGGCGTTTCAATAACTGATGGAGTTTTTCGAATAGAACCTAAGGCCAAAATACCTACCTCTGGCTGATTGATAATTGGTGTTCCCATGATACTTCCAAAGTTACCAACATTGGTTACCGTGTATGTACCTCCTTGAATATCATCAGGACTTAACTTCCCAGACCTAGCTTTAACCGCTAAACTGTTTACAGCTTTGGCCATGCCAACAAGATTTAACTGATCTGCATTTTTTATAACAGGAACAATTAAATTCCCATCTGGTAAAGCCGCAGCCATACCTAGATTAATATTTTTACGATTTATAATTGTGTCACCATCAACAGAAACATTCATACCAGGATACTTCTTTAAAGCATATGCTACTGCCTCCATAAAAATTGGTGTAAAAGTTAATTTTTCGCCTTCTCTTTTCTGAAATGCGTCTTTTACCTTAGCTCTCCAATTCCAAACGTTAGTAACATCACATTCTACAAAAGATTGTACATGAGCAGATGTTTCTAATGAATTAATCATATGTCCAGAAATTAGTTTACGCATTCTTGACATTGCAACAACCTCATCACCTTCTTGTAAAGTCAATGCTGATTTTACAGGTTTCTTAATTTCTTGCTTCTTCACTTGCGCTACAACTTTAACAGGCGTAGCAACTATATCTGTTGGCTTTACTCTATTTTTAATATATGATAATATATCTTTTTTAGTAACTCTTCCTTCTTTTCCTGAACCTAACAACGCATCTAACTCAGATAATGATATCCCTTCTGCTTTAGCAATATTTTTTACTAAAGGGGAATAAAATTTATCAGAATCTGAAAAATCAACTACTGCAGCAACTATATTTTTTACTTCTGAAATATTTTTTTCAATTTCTACAACCGCAACAGGAACATCACTTTGAACTGAAGTTGCAACAGGTGCATCACCCGCACTATCAGTTTCTATAATTGCTATTGTTTGCCCTACAGCAACTACATCGTCAATATTAAAAAGAATTTCTGATATAACGCCATCTACTTCAGACGGAACTTCAGAGTCTACCTTATCAGTCGCTATCTCTAAAACAGGCTCATCCATTTCAATGGTATCACCAACCTCTTTTAACCAAGATGTTATCGTTGCTTCCGCAACACTCTCTCCCATTTTCGGAAGTTTTAATTCAAACTTTGCCATATTCTTAAAATATAAGTGAAATATTAATTTCAGTATGCGAAATTAATAAATAAAAAGAAGAAATGTTACGATTCAATCAATAAAATTAAGATTTTAAAACAACCTCACCTCTACTCTTCGAACTCTTACTACCTATTGTAAAATTAGTATTTTCAATATGGATGTTATAATAAAACCTTTTTTTCTCAATCAATTGAATTATTTCTTTGTAAGTCAACTCCGCT
>CAWVSR010000154.1:0-2516 GCA_963932865.1 uncultured Kordia sp.
CATCGTCATTCAATAATATTATCATTTCTTTAACTAATAAAAAAGGTGACGTAATAGCTTGGTCATCTGCTGGTAAAATGGGTTTTAGAGGTTCAAAAAAGAATACTCCATACGCTGCTCAAACTGCCGCTGAAGATTGTGCAAAAACAGCACATGAAGCTGGATTAAGAAAAGTAAAGGTTTATGTTAAAGGACCTGGTAATGGGCGTGAGTCTGCTATTAGATCTCTGCATAATGCTGGTATTGATGTAACAGAAATTATTGATGTTACACCTACTGCTCATAATGGTTGTAGACCTCCAAAAAGAAGAAGAGTATAATTACTTTTATATTTACTGAAGCATGTGAAAACATGTTTCAGTTTTTTTATTTAATAATCAATGAATGGACAACATGATTGTCGAAGGATAGATAAGCCTTAATTCACAATCCTATTCAAAATAAATTTCAAATGGCAAGATATACAGGACCAAAAACTAAAATTGCTCGTAAGTTTGGTGAAGCAATTTTCGGAGAAGATAAATCTTTTGAAAAAAGAAATTTTCCTCCAGGACAACACGGTAATACTCGTAGAAGAGGTAAGAAATCGGAATATGCTATCCAATTAATGGAAAAGCAAAAAGCTAAATATACATATGGTATTTTAGAGCGTCAATTCCGTAACTTATTTAAAAAAGCTTCTGCTGATAAAGGTATTACAGGTGAAGTTTTATTACAGTTATGTGAATCAAGATTAGATAATGTTGTTTATAGAATGGGTGTTTCACCTTCTAGAAGTGGAGCTCGTCAGTTAGTTTCTCACAGACATATTACTGTTAACGGTGAAATCGTTAATATACCTTCTTATTCTTTAAATGCAGGTGATGTTGTTGGGGTAAGAGAAAAATCTAAATCTTTATCTGCTATTGAAAACTCTTTAGCAAATAACAGTAATGTTTTTGAATGGATGACTTGGAATAATGCTACTAAATCAGGAACTTTTGTTGCTGTACCTGTACGTTTACAAATTCCAGAAAACATTAAAGAACAATTGATAGTTGAATTGTATTCTAAATAATAATTGATAACATCTTAACATGGCAATATTAAATTTTCAAAAACCTGATAAAGTTATCATGATCAACTCTTCTGAATTCGAAGGTAAATTCGAATTTAGACCTTTAGAGCCTGGTTATGGTTTAACTGTAGGTAATGCTCTTAGAAGAGTATTATTATCTTCTTTGGAAGGATTTGCAATTACTTCAACTCGTATTGAGGGAGTAGAGCACGAATTTTCTACTATTTCGGGAGTTGTAGAAGATGTTACAGAAATTATCTTAAACTTAAAACAAGTTCGTTTTAAGCAACAAATAGAAGATGTAGATAACGAAACTGTATCTATTTCTATTTCTGGTAAGAAACAACTTACTGCTGGTGATTTTCAAAAGTTTATTTCAGGTTTTCAAGTTTTAAATACCGATTTGGTAATTTGTAACTTAGATCCTAAAGTTAATTTTAACATGGATATTACTATTGAAAAGGGTAGAGGATATGTTCCTGCTGAAGAAAACAAAAAAGCAAGTGCTCCATTAGGTACTATTTTTGTGGATTCAATCTATACTCCTATCAAAAATGTATTATACAAAATAGAAAATTATCGTGTTGAACAAAAAACTGATTATGAAAAATTAGTTTTTGAAATTCAAACTGATGGTTCAATTCATCCTAAAGATGCTTTGACTGATGCAGCTAGAATATTAATTCATCACTTTATGTTATTTTCTGATGAACGAATTACATTAGAAGCTGATGAAATTGCTCAAACAGAAACATATGATGAGGAATCTCTTCACATGCGTCAATTGTTGAAAACTAGACTTGTTGACATGGATCTTTCTGTTCGTGCTTTAAATTGTTTAAAAGCTGCTGAAGTTGATACATTAGGAGATTTAGTTTCTTTCAATAAAAATGATTTGATGAAATTCCGTAATTTTGGAAAAAAGTCGTTAACTGAATTAGATGAGTTAGTTGCGATAAAAAACCTTACTTTCGGTATGGATTTAGCTAAATACAAATTAGATAAAGACTAATTATTGCACATTGCATTGATATTACAATGCAATGTGTTTTTTTTTATAATTCATCATAATTTGCTCCTCAAAGTGAGTTGTAGCAAGATGATGGCAAATATTTATTACAATGAGACACGGTAAAAAAGTAAACCATTTAGGAAGGAAAAAAGCGCATAGAGTTGCAATGTTATCTAATATGGCTTGTTCTTTAATTGAGCATAAGCGTATTAATACTACTGTAGCTAAAGCAAAAGCTCTAAAGCAATTTTTTGAGCCTTTAGTAACTAAATCAAAAAGTGATACAACTCATAATCGTCGTTTAGTTTTTGCTAAATTAAGACAAAAAGAAGCTGTAACTGAATTGTTTAGAGACGTAGCTGTAAAGGTTGGTGATCGTCCAGGTGGATATACTCGTATTATTAAATTAGGTAATCGTTTGGGAGATAATGCTGATATGGCAATGAT
>CAWVSR010000155.1:0-2503 GCA_963932865.1 uncultured Kordia sp.
AAGGGAGTTTTTTTTATTGTTAAAATTTATGCTTTAATTGTTGTTATAAATCTTATTGTAAAGATCTAAATATTTTTCTTTGATAACCTTACGTTTCATTTTCATTGTAGGGGTAAGGTGTCCGTCTTCAATATTCCAAATATCTGAGGTCAACTCAAAACGTTTAATTTGTTCCCATTTACCAAATTTTGTATTATGAGTATTAACTTCTTTTTGTATTCGTTCTAAAAGTTTAGGGTTACTAATTTGTTGTTGTTTGGTTTTACCTAAATCAACATTATGTATTTTGGCCCATTCCAGAATAAATTCAAAGTTAGGTTGAATAAATGCAGCAGGCATTTTTTCACCATCACCAATAACCATTATTTGTTCAATAAATCTAGATTGTTTAAATTGATTTTCTAAAACTTGAGGGGCAACGTATTTTCCTCCAGATGTTTTAAACATTTCTTTTTTACGATCAGTAATTTTTAGGAAGCCATCGTTGTCTACTTCTCCAATATCTCCAGTATGGAAATAGCCGTTTTTTAAAACTTCCTGAGTTTTTTGAGGATCTTTGTAATACCCTAGCATAACTTGTGGTCCTTTTACTAGTATTTCTCCATCTTCAGCAATTTTTACTTCAGTGTCAGTTAGTAGTTTTCCTACACTACCTATTCTGAATCCGGTTTTTCTCATGTCATTAACAGAGACGACAGGGGATGTTTCGGTTAGGCCATATCCTTCCATAACAGGTATTCCAGCAGCGTTATATACTCTTGCTAATCTTGATTGTAATGCTGCGCTACCAGATGCTATAGCTTTAAGGTTTCCTCCTAATGCTTCTTGCCATTTGCTAAAGATTAATTTCCGTGCGATTTTTAATTTAAATTCATACCAAGCACCATTCTCGCCATATGGTTTGTATTTTAATCCCAAATCAACAGCCCAGAAAAAAAGCTTCTTTTTTACGCCGCTAAGAGCAGCTCCTTTTGCATAAATTTTGTCATAAACTTTTTCAAGGAGTCTTGGTACGGCACTCATTACATCCGGACTAATTTCTTTTAAATTATCACTAATTGTTTCTAATGACTCAGCAAAATAGATACTTGTTCCGCAGTATTGATACATATATAAAAGCATTCGCTCATAGATATGGCAAACAGGTAAAAAACTTAATGATTTTGAATTTCCAATTTCTATAGGGAGTCTAGCGGCGCTATTTAGTGCGTTGCTCACAATGTTTTTGTGAGATAACATAACACCCTTAGGTCTTCCTGTTGTTCCTGAAGTATAAATTAATGTCGCTAAATCATTTTCAGATACATTATTCTTTCTTTCTTCAACTTCAGCTTGATTACTATCATCTTTACCAAGTTCTAAAACTTCAGACCAGTTTTTACAAGAGTCAATTTCATCAAAACAAAACACCTCTTTTAAAGAAGGAACATTATGTTTGATTGCATTTACTTTGTCTAGCACTTCTTTACAAGAAACAAAACAATAAGAAGCTTCACTATGGTTTAATACATATTCATAATCTTCTTGACTAATTGTTGGGTAAATTGGAACATCTTGAGCTCCTGTTTGTAAAATCCCAATATCACAAATATTCCATTCCGTTCTATTATTCATAGAAATAATAGCAACTTTATCATTTGCTTGAACTCCTAAACGAATTAAACCACGACTTATAGCGTTTGCTTTATTTAGATATTCTTTTGTAGAAGTAGCAACCCAATTACCTTTAGATTTAGTAACCAATGATTCTTCAAGATTATATTTTTCTAATTGATAATATGGGAAATCAAACAAACGTGTAATATTCTTCATAGATGTGTCTTATAATTAATTCCTTATTGCAAATTAGAAAAATGAGTCGGTTTTTCAAAGAAAAGCGTAAAAAGGTTTGTCAATAAATGAAATTAAATATTTTTTTCAAAAATATAATCATCCATAACATAGCCATCTCCTATGTCGGTGACTTCCTCACTAATAATTTTAAATCCAGTTCCTTTATAAGCTCTAATTCCTTTAATGTTGTTTTTATTAACAGTTAAATAAACAGCCTTACATTTATTTAATTTTGCATATTCAATAACTCTATGGAGCATTTTTTTTCCTATTCCTAAGCCTTGAGATTTATTTTTTAGATATATTTTGCTTAAGAAAACGCGATTATCATTTTTTATAACGTAAGAAAGATAACCTATAGGAGCGTTTTCTTGATACACTAATTCCCATTGGTAATTATTATTAATATCTTCTTTTATTTTTTTGGGCCTATACATCATATGTAGCATATAATCAACTTGTTCTTGAGTGATGATTCCTATGTAATTATCATGCCATATTTCTGACGCTAGCTCGTAGGTACTTTGTAAGTCCTTAGGTGTGATTTTTATAAATTGTGTCATTTAACACTAATTTTTAGCTAAAATAAAATATCAAAAATGTTTAAAAGTAGGGGCTAAAGATCTAATTGCTTTAATTCTTTATAATTTTTATTTAATCTCCTCATTAA
>CAWVSR010000156.1:0-2398 GCA_963932865.1 uncultured Kordia sp.
TTATGAAATTAAAAATAAATTCGGCCCAACAGAAACAATTAACTCACAAGAAAAACCATCAGTAGTATGGCTAACAGGTGAATCTATGGGTGATGACGATCCTGCACTAAAAGCTAATCCAGAACTTCCGGTAATTTTTATATTCGATAATGTACTACTTAATAAAATACAAATATCTACAAAAAGGATTAATTTCTTATTAGACACACTAAAAGAATTGGCCCTTAAAAGAAAGCTGTTAGTTTTTTTAGGTGATCCCAAGTTAATACTAAGTGATTACAAATATGCAGTTACGTTTGCATGTGTACCTAAGTACCAAGAAATAACCAAGATTATTAAACCAGTAGTTGAGTATCCAACAGTAAGACTTGCTGATCCGATAAGTTTTTACCCACGAAGTTATACATCATGGAAAAAGAAAATTAAATTGACTGTATGAGAAGAAAACTTATCTTTGTATTTTTATTTTTTCATAATTATATATATATCTATACAAAGGGAAGGGTAGGAAAGAATCTTAATGGGAGACCGTGTTTAATCTTAGAAACTGTTGGAGCTAAAACACAATTGATTAGAAAGAATGTACTTGTTTACTTAAAAGAAGGTAATGAAATATGTCTAATTGCATCAAGAGGTGGAAGTGAAAGAAACCCAGGATGGTATTACAATTTAAAAAAAAATGAAACGTCAGTAATATCCATTGGAACGCAGAAATTTGAAGTTAATTCGAGAGAAGTTTTTAATGAAGAAAGAGATGAATGGTGGGCAAAAATGGATTATCTAAATAATGGTGGATATCAAAGATACCAACAACGTACTTCAAGATTAATACCAGTAATGGTATTAACAATTACTTAGTCACAAATTGCGCCTAAGTCAGTTTTGTAGTTTATTTAGATAAAAAGCAATAATTAAAGGGTTTTACTAATATCAATAAAAAGGCTTGGAGAGAGTTCGTTAACTACGACATCAGCATTTGAGAGTTCTTTTTTGCTAAAAATTCCCCGGTCAATTGCAACAACAAAATTATTCGAGGCTTTACCAGATTCAATACCTGGAGGGCTATCTTCAACAATTATATTTTTCGTAGTATTTAATTTTTCAATAGCTAAATTATAAATATCAGGAAATGGTTTATTCCTAGGACGTACAACATCACCACCAACAACAAAAGTAAAGTATTTTAAAATATTTGCTTTGTTTAATTTGTCCTCTAACGCTTTCTGCGGTGATGCAGAAACACACGCCTGGCTCCATTCAAGATCATGAAAATAATTCAAACAACTTAAAGAGTCTTGATACATAGTGTGGTCAGAAAAATTATTAATTATTAAAGTTGCGATTTCATCCATAGTTTCACTAAATGATGGGAGGCTCACTTCCTCAGCATATTTTTTATGAACTAATTTATCGTCAATACCTACATAATCATCAAATGTTTCAATTGGTAGATTTAAATTACGTTTGCTTAATACTTCTTGCCATGCGTAAGCGTATGCACGTTCAGTGTCCATGAGTGTTCCGTCACAGTCCCAATAAATTCCTACCACAAGTTAACCCAACTTTGACTGTATGTCTTTAGCACTCTTCAAAGCTAAACCGTCTGATCCTTCAGTGCTCCATTTATGTAAGTCATCTTTTAATGCTTCATCTAATAAGTCACTTAGCAACTCATACTTTGAAATATTTAAATTATTCCACAGGTAAAGAGCATGACTTCCTGGAATAGTATTTATTTCATTTATATAAATGTTGTCTTCAATTTTTAAAAAATCGTATCGGACTATGCCGCGCGAAGGAATTACGTTATTAATTTCCTCAACTAAAGATATTATTTTTTTGTTAAGGTCCTCAGTTAATTTTGCTGGTAGTTCTCTTTTTGAACCTTCTAAGCCACCATTGTTTAGATACTTATCTTTATATGAGAAAAGATTGGAGTTTCTGATCGGTTTTTCTATTTCAGAATAGCTAAATTCTGGATAGTTCCGGACTCCAATTAATAAATCATCTGCATTTTCGAGATATTTTTCTAGTAAAGCGCCCTTAGTGTACAAATCTGAAGTTTCTATTATTTTTAGAGCTGTTTCATAGTTTTTGACTACTTCTACACCTATTGAAGACCCTCCAAATTGGGGTTTTAACACATATGGTCCCTCGAAATCAGGAGTTTTACCGCTTTTTATCTTAAATTTGTCTAAAACCGGAAGATTGTTAGATTTCATGAGTGAATAAAATGCATATTTATCCATACATAGTTGTGCAATATTTAAATTTGGGCCTGTAAATTTAGCTTCCATAACCTCTAAAAGGCCCTGTAAAGAACCATCCTCACCAGGTCCCCCATGACAAGAGTTTACATAAACATCTATATCTAGTTTTTTTCTTTTAAAAGTAAAAC
>CAWVSR010000157.1:0-2292 GCA_963932865.1 uncultured Kordia sp.
GTCTTGTACAGGTTTAACATAATTAATTAGACCTTATTTTCTAATCTTAATTTAAAGATAATTTAAAGTTATGTGATTTTATAGGATGATTAGACTGTCTTGGACTTCTATGGAGTGCAACTTTAATAGACAGAGGGATCCCAAATGAAAGTTAAAAAAAAGAGAATTTAAACCCAATCTTCATATGAAAGGCCACCAACTTTGTTTGACTTGGAAGCGGCCATTCTTCTAGAAACAAATTCTCTCATAGATGCTTTTCCAATGCCTCTTCTAATATTTCGAGTTTCTTCACCTGTTGATCTTTTGATTTTTTTTGTAAAAATATTAAATAATGAATAGAGGTTTCCTACGACAGTTTTTTCTAAATTTGGAAATTTCTTATACAAAAAATATGAAATTTTTGAGTAAAGTAAAAGCAATCTATGTGTATCAGGATAAATATTTTCTAGGTTGTGACGGCCAATTTCAAATACAAATTCACCTACCTTTTCCTTAAATTCTTCTGTGTAAGTAAAAAAGCTTTCATCACGTATATATGAATCGTCAAACAAGTTTCTTTGATAGTATGTGCTTACCTTATATGGGTTTGCACTATTCTGGTATGTTTGAATGCCATATTGTTGGTACTTATCATTTAGCCAATAATCTTTCACATTTGGATATTCTTTAACATACTCGTTATATATTCTTGTACCAGGGAAAGGAATAAGTGATCCTGAAACTTGAAATATAAATACATCGTCCCAAATTTCACGAACCATATTTAAAGTATTGTCTATGTGTTTAGGCGTCTCCCATGGAAATCCTATCATTAAATTTGCATATACCTTTAGACCAACCTTGGCAGCTAATTTTGTTGATTTAATATTTGTTTCTACGGGAACTTTTTTATCCATTCTTCTAAGTGTTTCGGGATCTCCGCTTTCCAACCCAAAGCTAACCATATAACATCCTGCTTCTTTCATTTTTATAAGCATTTCTTCATCAACAAATTCAGCTCTGGTTTGTGCTTGCCATTCAATTCGGGGATTTATTTTAACAACTTCGTTACAAAACGCATCTACGTGTTTTTTATTTACCGTAAAAACATCATCAGCTATGACAAAGTTTGTAGTTCCATATTGATCAACTCTACGCTGCATTTCTTCAACAATCTTAGGTATATTTTGAAAGGTTACTCTTTGTCCAAAAACTCCCCAATCACAAAATGTGCATTTGGCTGGGCAGCCTCTGGTAGTAAAAATTCTATGAGTTCCTCTTATCAGTCCTGTTCCATCTTTAAATATCGAATGATCAAATACGTCATAATTTGGTTTTGGTAAACTTGCGAGATCCGTTATTCTTTTTCTTGGAGGATTAGATCTAATTTTTTTTTCAACCTTATCAAAGTAAGTAATTCCAAGTATTGAACCAAGTCCATCGGTAATGTTATCAGCTACTACATCAGGAATCTTAAGACCGAGATAACTCTCTTTCTTTTTCTTTTTCCATGTTTCTTTTAATTCTTCTTGATCTCTTTTAATTGTTTCTCCCTTCCAAAGTTTACATAATTCTTTGATAGTTTCTTCGCCTTCATTTCTCACTACAATGTCAGCGCCATTATTAATAACTTCTTCTGGTTCAGTCGTGGCATGAGGTCCCCCAACAATAACTGTTAAGCCTCGATCCTTAAATGATTTTATAAGTTCATATGTATTATTAATTTCAAAAGTTAGTGTGCTTATACCAATAATCTCAGCGTCTACCTCAGTAGCAAGATCAAGAAAATCTTTATTAGTTAAAGGTTTATTAAATGAATTTATTGACGTATGAACATTAAACCCTTCACTTTCAAAAACACTAGAAATTTGTGCAATACTATTAGGTATTTCCCCAATTATCGTTGGGTATATTAGAAGTACATTTCTTTTATCCATAAGTATTAACCCTATTTTAAAATCTAATTTTTGTGTTACCAAGAACTAACCTTTTTCTAAACAACTAACAACAAAAAACTGCAATTTTTAATAGCAATGCTTAGTTTTTCTTGCCTGTTTCCATATCTTCAATTTAAGAAGGTAAGTAATAAAGACAAGTAATTGCTGTATTTCTAGGCCATGGAGGTTTATTGAGATTTTTTTACATCACACTTTGAATAGATTTTAACATCTTTGTGTCTACAAATTTCACCACGGAGGCATCCCTGTTTTATATAAGTATTTATTCTAAGATTAAAAAATTAATTTGTTTAACGATATTGAACTATCTAAGGTCTCTCTGTATAAATACTTTCTGATAAGCCTGTAGCTCTAC
>CAWVSR010000158.1:0-2185 GCA_963932865.1 uncultured Kordia sp.
CAGCCTTAATATCTTGACGACCAAAATCACCAACAGTAACGCTTAGATCAGCACCCATTTCATTTAAAGAAACTGGAGTTCTAATAACATTAAGAATACCACCAGTTGTATTTTTACCAAATAGTGTTCCTTGCGGTCCACGAAGAACCTCAATACGCTCAATGTCAAAGTTATCTAAAAGTACACCACTTGATGTACCTAAGAACATTCCGTCCATAACAACACCAATTGCAGGTTCATAACTTTTATCACTTTCAAGTGATGCTACACCTCTAATTGTGATAGCTGCACCACTACCAATACCAGGTGTTCTATTAATAAATAAATTTGGTGCAAATGCTTGAATGTCTTCAATACGACGAACGCTACTTTCACGAAGTTGCTCGGTAATAGCTGTAACAGCCATTGGAACGTCTTGAATAGACTCATCTTTCTTTCTAGCAGTAACAATAATTTCTTCAATAGCTAGGCTATTTACTTCAGCATCCTGCGCTACAGCTTCATTCGTAAATGAATTAAAGCCAAATAAAGCAACGGAAACTGCAATAACAGCATAGTTGAAGCTAGTAATAATTTTTTTAATCATATTTTTTTCCCCATTATGATTCTTAAAAAGTTCCCATCTTTTAATAAAATTTAGCCTTATAGTAAAGGGTATAATTGTTGTCAAAAATACTCACACTATAAGGCCTTATCTTATTAAAATAAAAACCCGGGAAGGAAATTTATTACGATGAATTTAATACATTTATTTTAGTATGTAAATAAATTAATACATTTGTATTAATTTTTTTTTAGACTAAAGTTACATTATGGATATTGAAGTCAAAAAATCAGTAATTAATAATAAAAATATTAAATACAGCTCAACGCAGCTTGATATAATGTATGCTGCTGAGGTGGTAATCGGAAAAAAGGGAATTGAGAACACAACTCATAGAAATATAATTAAACAATCGAATCAAAAAAATATTTCAGCAATAAATTATCATTTTAAAAATTTAGATGAGGTTATAGACGGTATTTTTAATATAAGAATGGACATCATGATGTCTGAAAGAAAAGAATTTATTGAAAAAGCAGAAAAAGATCATGTCATCACAAATCTTGATCTTGCTAAAGCGTATATAATGCCATTATACGAAAGAGTTTTTTATGATCCTGAGTGGAAGTATTACATATTTTTTATAAATGATTTACTACTTAATAACACCCATCAAACACTTAACAACCTTTTAAGGTATAACTTTCCGTCAAGTATAGTAGAAAAAAGGATAGCTCAAATAAATAATTATCCAAATGATTTTATCTTTAAAGAAAGGATAATGTCTAATGGTAGATTTTATATATCCTCTTTAGCTGCGCGTAAAAGAGAGATTGATAGTGGCAATATCGATATCTTACCGGAGAAAGAATATTTAGAATTTTTACTTAAAACTTCTACTGGAATAATATCAGGCAAATAAGAAGCATTTAATTTTTAATTTTATCCAATAAAAAAGGGCGCATAAAGCGCCCTTTAATTCATATTTTAACCCTTAAGGATTAAAATTCAGCAGTTAGAGATATACCAAAATGTTGACGTTTTTGTGGAGTTGCAAAAGCAAAAGCACCAGCATCAAACGGACGTACAATATAAGCACCATCTTCTAAAACATCGTTACCAAAAACAGTGAATGTTAAATTAGTACCACCAGCTGTTACTGTATTGTATGTAAGCGATAGGTCTAACTTTTCTTCACCATCGGCAATTATATCAGCACCTGGACCAAAAATATAAACTTCTGGATCATATGTACCATAGTAATCATCTTTAGCAGAAAAGGTACCAGCAAATATAAGCTCACCATTATCTACTGGGGCTATATATTCCCAACTAATACTTGTAGTTGAATCTGGAGCCATTTTTACAAATGCAAATTCAGATACATCAACACCGTTATTGATAAATTCATCGTAAGAAGCATCAAGGAAACCAAGACCAGCCTTTAAAGTAAGTCTTTCAGTAGCTTTATAGGTTGCTTCAATTTCTAAACCATCAATTGCAACTTCACCAGCATTACGAACAAATGTACATGTAGTACCACAATTTTGAGGAACTCCATCAACAACAATTGATCCATCACCTGGTGTAACAATAGTTTCTTGTTTATCAGTATAATCATTTGTAAAGGCTGTAAGATTT
>CAWVSR010000159.1:0-2132 GCA_963932865.1 uncultured Kordia sp.
TTAATTAGTGAATAACGTTAAGTTGTGTATTTAAATTAATTTCATCTAATCACAATTCTTTAATCATCCACTCTGTACAACTGTAATGCCCCGTATTACCTATGGGAGCATCTAGGGCTATAAAACCTGTTTTTTTATATAACTTAACTGCTGATTTCATATACGGCAAAGTTTCTAAATAACAGTTTTTAAACCCCATTTTTTTTGCTTCTAGCATACATTTTTTTATCAAATTTTCTCCCAAACCTCTACCTCTGGCTTTTGGTGAAAAATACATTTTTTGTAACTCACAGGTTTTATCAAGTGTATTTTCTAATTCTGCTATCCCTGCACCACCCTCTACTTGACCGTCTATTTCTAAAACAAAATATTGTGCATTTTGCTTCTGATATTCTTCAGATAATATATCTAAAGAATTGTCTTCATATGCTGTACCAACTTTTGGTGCTCCTAGTTCAACTAAAACATCACGTATTAACTTTGCAATAACCTTATTATCGTTTGGCGCTATTTCCCTTATAATTATTTCAGACATCAATTTAAAAAACTACTTTTGTGTTATCTTGATAAAATTAATACTTTATGAAACAACTTACTATATTTTTACTACTATTTACATTAGTTACCTCCTGTGTTTCAAAAAAAATTGAATATCAAGATGTTAAAAATATTTCAATTCTAAAGCTTGATGGAAAGGAAATTACGTTAAGTGCTGACGCTATATTTAAAAACCCAAATATTTTAGGTGGAAAAGTAATTCCTGACGATATCATTGTTTATATTGATGATAAAGAAATTAAAAAAGTAAAATCTAAAGAATTTAAAGTTCCTGCCACTAAAGATTTTGCAGTTCCGCTTGAAGTCACAATTCCATTTAATAAAATACCCGGAAATGAAAACGGCGGATTACTTGGTGCTGTACTTGGTAGTTTTAACAAAACACATAAAGTTACTTTTAAAGGCTCTATTAACTATCGAGTTATGGGAGTAAAATCTGCTTATAAAATAAATCATACCGAAGAATTAAAACTTTCATTATAAACCACAAAGCATACATAAAACGCTGTATACAGCTCGCTAAAAACGGATTAGGAACAACAGCCACAAACCCTTTGGTTGGTTGCGTTATAACGCACAAAGGAATTATTATTGGTGAAGGGTGGCATTACAAAGCAGGCGAAGCTCATGCAGAAGTAAATGCAATAAATTCAGTAAAAGATAAAAGCGTTTTAAAAGAGTCAACCATATATGTTTCTTTAGAACCTTGCAGTCATTTCGGAAAAACACCTCCTTGCGCTAATTTAATTATACAACATAACATTCCTAATGTAGTTGTTGGCTGTGTAGATAGTTTTTCTAAGGTTTCCGGAAGAGGAATTCAAATGCTAAGAAATCATGGTTGTAATGTAATTGTAGGCGTATTAGAAAAAGAATGTTTGGCACTAAACAAACGCTTTTTTACATATCATAATAAAAAAAGACCCTATATTATTTTAAAATGGGCAGAAAGTATCGACGGATTTATTGCACCAGAAAACAATAGTAAAATTACTTGGATTACTAATAATTTCTCTAGACAGCTAGTTCATAAATTAAGAACTGAAGAACAAGCAATCTTAGTAGGAACAAATACCGCAATAATTGATAATCCAAAACTCAATATTCGTAATTGGAAAGGCTCTAAAATAGTCAGAGTTATTTTAGACCAAACATTAAAGATACCCTCAGAAAATCATATTTATGATGGTACTCTTAAAACAATTATACTCACAGCTAAAAAAAGAGAAAACAAAACAAACCTGTTTTTTGAGATCATTGACTTTGACAAAGAAATAGCTTCACAAATCTGTAATGTATTATACCAACACAAACTACAGTCTGTTATTATTGAGGGAGGTAGTAAAACATTACAAAGTTTTATTAAAGCAAATTTATGGGATCAAACGCACCTTTATAAAGGTGTTACTATGTTTGAAAAAGGAATTCAAGCACCTAAAATTAATGGTAGATTAGCCATTACAAAAAATATTAAAAACGATTCTATTAGTATTTACAATAATGATTAAAAATATAATTTTTGATTTTGGTGATGTATTCATAAATCTAGATAAGATAGGTGCTTTTAAAAATGC
>CAWVSR010000160.1:0-2083 GCA_963932865.1 uncultured Kordia sp.
GTATAACTATTTCAACAGCGCACGTTGAATATGAAACTGCAAAAAGACATTACGCACACGTAGACTGCCCAGGACACGCTGACTATGTGAAAAATATGATCACAGGCGCAGCACAAATGGATGGAGCAATATTAGTAGTAAATGCTGCTGACGGACCTATGCCTCAAACAAGAGAGCATATACTTTTAGCAAGACAAGTTGGTGTTCCTGCCATTGTTGTTTATCTTAACAAAGTTGATCAAGTTAAAGATAAAGAACTATTAGATTTAGTTGTGGAAGAAGTTAGAGAACTATTGACCTCATATAAATTTCCTGGAGATAAAACTCCAATAATTCAAGGATCAGCATTAAATGCTGTTGAGGGCAAAGATGAAGCAACAGGAAAAAATTCTATATTGGAACTTATGAAAGCTGTTGATGAATTTATACCCCAACCGGAAAGACCAAAAGATAAACCTTTCTTGATGCCAGTAGAAGATGTTTTTTCTATTTCTGGTAGAGGAACTGTTGCTACAGGACGTGTTGAACAAGGTGTAGTTAAGACTGGCGAAGAACTTGAAATAGTTGGTATTACGGAAACTAAAAAAACTGTAATTACAGGTGTAGAAATGTTCAGAAAAATTTTAGACACTGGAGAAGCTGGAGATAATATTGGAGCATTATTAAGAGGCGTTGAGAGAGATGATATTCAAAGAGGACAAGTACTAGCTAAGCCTGGATCTGTCACTCCACATACCGAATTTGAAGCTCAGGCCTATGTTTTGAAAAAAGAAGAAGGAGGTAGACACACTCCATTCTTTACAAAGTATAGACCACAGTTTTATTTCAGAACAACTGATGTTACAGGTGAAGTTACACTTCCTTCTGGAACAGAAATGGTCATGCCTGGTGATGATGCTAAATTTAATGTTAAATTAATTACTCCGATAGCCATGAGTGAAAAACTGCAATTTGCTATTAGAGAAGGTGGCAAAACTGTTGGAGCTGGTGTAGTAACAAAAATTAACAAGTAAGCTACTAGGAGCGTAGCTCAATTGGTAGAGCGCCGGTCTCCAAAACCGGAGGTTGGGGGTTCGATTCCCTCCGCTCCTGCCAAAATAAATTGATGAATATAAAATGATGAATCCTTTTAGATTTATAAACAGTGTTAAGCAAGAAGCTTTCAAAGTTAGCTGGACTTCAAGAAAAGAAGTACTATTAGGATCAGCAATGGTTTTTGTTTTAGCAACTCTTGCATCAATATTTTTCTTATTACTAGATCAAATATACAAATTTTTACTAGATATAATTTTAACTATTAACTTTTGATTATGAAAAATTGGTATATAGTGCAGACTTTTTCAGGCTTTGAAAGTAAAGTAGCTGAAACATTAAAGGATACTATAGTAAAAAAGAAATTAGATGAGAAAATAAGCGACGTTTTAGTACCAATACATGAAGTAACTGAGGTAAAAAGAGGTAAACGAGTACAAAGAAAAAAAAAATATTTTCCAAGCTACGTATTGGTAAAAATGGAAATGTCAAAAGAATTGTACCATATGATAAAAGATATACAAAAAGTAACAGGATTTTTAGGAAAGACAGGAACACCAGCTCGTGTTTCAGATAAAGAAATTGATAAAATTTTAGGAAATATAAAAGAAGGTTCATTGGTACCGAAACCTAGTGTAACTTTTGATATTGGAGAACAGGTTAAGGTCTGTGAAGGACCTTTTGCATCTTTTACTGGTTTGGTTGAAGAAGTTGATGAAGAAAAGTTGAGACTCAAAGTATCGGTTTCTATTTTTGGAAGACCAACACCAATTGACTTAGAATATAATCAGGTTGAGAAATCTTAGATATGGCAAAAGAAATTACTGGATACGTCAAATTACAGATAAAAGGTGGCCAGGCAAATCCTGCTCCACCTGTTGGCCCAGCTTTGGGACAAAGAGGTATTAACATTATGGAATTCTGTAAAGCTTTTAACGAAAAAACAAAAAGTTTTATGGGTAAGCCTGTCCCTGTAGTTATCACAGTGTATAAAGATAAAAAATTTGATTTTATCATCAAATCACCACCCGCTTCTCACTTTATTAAAGAA
>CAWVSR010000161.1:0-2062 GCA_963932865.1 uncultured Kordia sp.
AGACATATTAATGGTTTTGCATTAAGATATGTATTAAATCTTAATTAAAATGCAAACAAAATGTTAATAGTTATCTTTTAGATCTAAGTTTTATACTCCAATTAAACGAAAATTCAGAAACAACATCACCATTTTCATCAACTCCGTTGGTTCTAATAGTAATTGTTTGAGCTTCTTTTGTCTTAACGGCTTGATTAACCAATTCATCTAACAACTCACCTTTTTCAAAAGTAAATAATATTTTTCCTACTGCCTTTTTAGTGAATTTTGAAGAAGAACCTACAAGAAGCATAGCAATATTTTGTCCACTATTTTTTATTTTATTTTGGAGTAATAAACCCCCTGGCATTTCAGCAGCCATACCTTGTACAGCCCAAAATAGAGACTTAAATGGATTCTTGTTAAAAAAACCAAGTTTTACTCTTACTGTACATTTATTATTTTCTATTGAATCTACTCTAACTCCACATATCCAAGCAGAAGGGAGCCAGAAAAATGACATTTGATTTTTTATAAAAAGAGTAAATTTCTGCATTATCAAATAGTATAGTATAAATATACTAATTAAAAGCTATTCTTAATCCAGACTTGCTAAATATCTTTCAGCATCTAATGCAGCCATACAGCCTGTACCTGCAGCTGTGACAGCTTGTCTGTAGTCTTTGTCCTGCACATCACCAGATGCAAAAACTCCTGGTTTATTTGTATGTGTGGACTTTCCTTTAGTAATTACATATCCTGAATCATCCATATCCAATTGACCTTTAAAAATATCTGTATTGGGTTTATGTCCTATAGCTATAAAAAGACCAGTTACAGGAACATTAGTAATTTCTTGAGTTTGATTATTAATTACACTAACACCTTCAACAACATCCTTACCTAAAACTTCTTTAATTTCAGAGTAATACTTAACATCAATATTTTCTTTAGATTCAACTCTATGTTGCATAGCCTTAGAGGCTCTCATTTCGCCTTTTCTTACAATCATAGTTACCTTTGAACATATGTTAGCTAAATATGTTGCTTCTTCAGCCGCAGTATCTCCACCTCCAACAATTGCAACATCTTGTCCTTTATAAAAAAACCCATCACATACTGCACAAGCAGAAACTCCACCTCCTCTTAACCTTTGCTCGGAGGGAATACCTAAATACTTTGCAGTTGCTCCTGTTGAAATAATTACACTTTCAGCCTCAATTTCGATATTATTATCAACAGTTACTTTATGAATTCCACCAGACTTATCACTTAAAACTACTTTAGTTACTAAACCAATTCTTACATCGGTTCCAAACCTTTCAGCTTGCTTTTGAAGTTCAACCATCATAGTGGGGCCATCTACGCCATCCGGATAACCAGGAAAATTATCAACTTCTGTAGTTGTTGTTAATTGTCCTCCAGGCTCCATACCTGTATACAAAACTGGTTTCAAATCTGCTCTTGAAGCATAAATAGCTGCAGTATAACCCGCTGGACCAGAGCCTATAATTAAGTTTTTAATTCTTTCGGTTGACATATAAATAATTTAAAAAGTAAATTTATAATATTTGATCATTTGCTTAACAAAAATCTTTAAAAAGTTATCATCAAAAATATTACTCATTATTCTTAAGTATTATTTGATGATTTTTGAAATAATACTATATTTGCTGCCGGTTTACGGGGTGTAGCGTAGCCCGGTTATCGCGCCGCGTTTGGGACGCGGAGGTCGCAGGTTCGAATCCTGCCACCCCGACTTAAATCCTTAAGCATACATAATTATGTTTAAGGATTTTTTATTTATATTTTAACATAAATAATTTTTAATTTTCGGGATGTAGCGCAGTCTGGTAGCGTACACGCCTGGGGGGCGTGGGGTCGCAGGTTCAAATCCTGTCATCCCGACTTTTTTTTTAACTTAGACAAAAATCAAATTATGTACGATATTTTATTTGCTAAGACTTTTTTAATTGTGGGTGGTATGTTAGTTATAACTACTCTTTTTGCCAGAATTAATAAAGCTTATGAGACAACTTCTGAAGCTATAATTAATATTGCAGGTACTTTTATATTCTTATTT
>CAWVSR010000162.1:0-2026 GCA_963932865.1 uncultured Kordia sp.
TGCCATGGTAATTGACTCTTGAAAACGTTTCGCTTCATCATATACTCCTCTCGGGCCAATCGTATTTACATTTCCAAAATAATCTTCTGTTTGCGGATGTACTAAAGGATCACCGTACACCTCAGAAGTAGAAGCTATTAAAATTCTAGCATTTTTTTCTTTTGCTAGCCCTAACAAATTATGGGTCCCTAAAGATCCTACCTTTAGTGTTTGAATTGGAATTTTTAAGTAATCTATCGGACTTGCAGGAGAGGCAAAATGTAGTATATAATCTAATTTACCAGGCACATGAATAAACTTGGTGATGTCATGATGACAAAACTCAAAGTTTTCTAATTTAAATAAATGTTCAATATTTTTTATATCACCCGTAATCAGGTTGTCCATGGCAATTACATGGTAGCCTTCTTGTATAAATTTATCACATAAATGAGATCCTAAAAATCCCGCTGCTCCTGTAATTAATATTCTTTTTTGCATTAGTTTACTTCTTTTCTTCCAATTGAAATGTACGTAATTTGCTCCTTTTCCATATCATTAACATCATATAGGTTTCTACCATCAAATATCACTGCATGATTCAATAAATTTTTGACTTTTTTGAAATTAGGTGTTCTAAAAATACTCCATTCCGTACTAATAATTAATGCATCTGCACCATCAAGAGCATCATACATATTATCTGTAAAAAGAATTTCAGAACCGTATTTACGTTTTACATTTGGCATTGCCTCAGGGTCATAAGCCACCACTTTCGCTCCTTTTTGTAACAATTCATCTATAATATACAAAGCTGGTGCTTCACGAATATCATCTGTTTCCGGTTTAAAAGCCAATCCCCATATTGCTATCGTTTTCCCTTTTAAATCGTTATTAAAATAAGAGGTTATTTTTGGTACTAAAATTGTCTTTTGTACGTTATTCACTTTTATAACTGCATCTAATATATCAAAGTCATACTCATGATCTCTACCCGATTTATGTAACGCTTTGACATCTTTAGGAAAACACGAACCACCATACCCAATACCGGGAAACAAGAAACGTTTTCCGATTCTTGAATCGGTTCCCATTCCTATTCTTACTTTGTCAACATCTGCACCAACTTTTTCACAAAAGTTAGCAATTTCATTCATAAAAGTAATTTTCGTAGCTAAAAATGAATTTGCTGCATATTTCGTAAGTTCGGCAGATTTTTCATCCATAATAATAATCGGGTTACCCGATCTCACAAATGGCTTGTATAGTTTTTTCATCAAGTCAATAGCTCTCTCAGAACTAGCTCCTACAACAATACGTTCTGGTTTTAAGAAATCATCTACTGCAAAACCTTCTCGCAAAAACTCTGGATTAGACACTACATCAAAAGCTACTTTGGAATTTTTAGCTATTGCAGTGGTAACCTTTTCAGCAGTTCCGACAGGTACCGTACTTTTATCTACAATAACTTTATACTCTGTAATTAAATTTCCTATTTGGTTCGCTACACCTAAAATATAGGACAAATCTGCTGAACCATCTTCTCCTTCAGGAGTTGGCAGAGCTAAAAAAACAATGTCTCCAAAACTTAAACCTTCCTCTAAAGAAGTGGTAAATTGTAACCTTTTGGCTTTAATATTACGCTGAAATAACGCATCTAAATGTGGCTCATATATAGGAACTATTCCTTGTTGCATGCTTGCTACCTTTTGCGCATCAATATCTACGCAAATAACTTCATTTCCTGTTTCTGCCAAACAAGTTCCTGTTACCAAACCTACATACCCAGTTCCTACTACCGTTATATTCATATTTAAATCACTCTATTTTATGAAATTCAAATATAATATTTTCAGATGAGCTACTGTCTCATTAAGAATTAATTCTTAATATCTAATAATTCATATGTTGAATTCATGCTCTTAAATTCAGGAACAATCACTTTCATTTGTGTGACCATTTTTTTTATCTCATTCGTCTTAGCAAAACAAAATAAGGCCTCTAACATTTTATTCGTACCAAACTGTTACCCAGCCCCTATTGTAGC
>CAWVSR010000163.1:0-2015 GCA_963932865.1 uncultured Kordia sp.
TGGGGAGCTAATCGATCTAAATCTTCTTGAAATAATTCATACTCACTATCTTTTGAAGGACCATCAACATAACAACATGGCGCCCCTTTTTCATAAGGACCAAGTAATAATCCACCAGCTTCCTCTCTCATGTACCAAGAGTTATCACTATCTCTAAGCACTCCCATTTCAGGTTTTCCTTCTTTCCTTCTTTTTTGAATTTCTGGATGAGGCTCAGTAACTATGTATTGATGTTCAACTGGAATTACAGGAATATCTAAACCAACCATACGTCCTGTTTGTCTTGCAAAGTTTCCACTGCAAGACACAACGTGTTCACACTCTATATCTCCTTTATCTGTACTGACAACCCAGCCATCTTTAGTTTGTTTAATTCCTGTAACTGTCGTGTTTCTATAAATTTCAGCTCCGTGGTTTCTCGCACCTGTTGCTAATGCTTGAGTTAAATCTGCTGGCTGAATATAACCATCTTCCGGATGTTGTATTGCTCCAACTAAACCCTCAGTATTAATTAAAGGCCAAATTTCTTTTACTTGACCAGGTTTTAAAAACTTTACGTCTACTCCTATAGTCTTAGCTACGCCAGCGTATTGATGATATTCATCCATTCTGTCTTGCGATTGAGCTAAACGAATATTTGAGACAACACTAAATCCTACGTTCTTACCTGTTTCTTTTTCTAAAGATTTATAAAGTTGAACTGCATATCTATGTAGTTGACCTACTGAATAACTCATATTAAATAAAGGCAATAAACCAGCCGCATGCCAAGTAGAACCAGAAGTTAATTCTTTTCTTTCAACCAATACTACGTCTGACCATCCTTTTTTAGCCAAGTGATAAAGTACGCTTACACCTACTACACCGCCACCAACTACAACTACTTTTGCTTTAGATTTCATAGAATATGTCTAATTTCTAAATATAAGAGAATGATACGTCAAGATAATCTGATTTGTAATTTATATGACAGTCATTATATATACACTTAGTTATGAACGATTTTATTAATTCTATAAAAAAAAGAGATCCTGCGGCTAAATCCACTATAAGTGTGATTTTGACTTATCCAGGGATAAAAGCAGTTTTTCTTCATAGAGTAGCAAATTTTTTTCATATAGCTGGATTTCATCTTATAGCTAGAATGATATCTCAAACAACACGTTTTTTTACAGGCATAGAAATTCATCCAGGAGCAAATATCGGAAAAAATCTTTTTATAGATCATGGAATGGGAGTTGTTATTGGTGAAACATCAGAAATCGGAAATGATGTTACTATTTATCATGCTGTTACTTTAGGAGGTATTTCACCGAGCGTTGATAGTGAAAGGCAAAGACATGAGAAGAGACATCCTACCATTGGAGATAACGTAGTTATAGGATCTGGTGCACAAATCATTGGGCCAGTTAAAGTTGGCAACGGAGCTAGAATTGCAGCTAATGCCGTTGTGGTAAAAGACGTTCCAGATGATGCAACAATGGTTGGAGTTCCAGCTAAAGTAGTCAAAACAAGCAATACAGGAAATTTTAGACCTTACGGCGTTGATCAAAAAGTAAAAGATGAATAAGAATTGGGATCCAAATTTATCTCCAGAACAAAATTATGTTTTAAAACAAGAAGGAACAGAGTCCCCAGGCTCAAGTCCATTAAATAATGAAAAAAGAGAAGGCTTTTATCATTGTGTAGGTTGCGGAACTAAATTATTTGATTCTAACACTAAATACGAGAGCGGTTCAGGCTGGCCATCTTTCTTTAATTCATTACCAAATGTTTTTGAAAAAAAAACTGACATGCACATCGGTTATCCAAGAACAGAATATCATTGTAAAAAATGTGGCGGGCATCATGGTCATATTTTTGATGATGGTCCAAAACCCACAGGAAAACGTTATTGCAACAATGGCGTGTGTTTAGTTTTTAAACCCAAAAGTTGAAAAGTTATACACGCACCTTACAAGTGTTTTGAATACAACTTTCTAAAAGTATAAAGTTTGTTTTGCCATGTCAACTAG
>CAWVSR010000164.1:0-1834 GCA_963932865.1 uncultured Kordia sp.
GGTTTTATTTGACTCAGCAACTTCATTTTCTATGATTAGAGGAAATCATATTCAACTTAGTGTTTTAGGGGCTATGGAGGTGGCTGAAAACGGAGATATTGCAAACTGGAAAATTCCAGGAAAAATGGTTAAAGGTATGGGGGGCGCAATGGATTTAGTTGCTTCAGCTGAAAATATAATTGTTGCCATGATGCATACCAACAAACGTGGAGAATCTAAATTATTAAAAAACTGTTCCTTACCACTAACTGGCGTAGGATGTGTTAAAAAAATTGTTACTAACCTTGCTGTTTTAGAAGTAACAGATAAAGGCTTTAAATTACTAGAAAGAGCTCCAGGAATTAGCGTTGAAGACATTCAAAAAGCTACAGAAGGAACTTTAATTATTGAAGGAGATATTCCAGAAATGAAATTAAATTAAATTCTAAAAGCCGAAGTATAAAAAAATATACTTTGGCTTTTTAATTTATATCCCTTTTGGGATTGCAGCAATTAAGGATTGCGTGTATGCAGTTTTTGGGTTTGCATAAATACTATCTGCCTCACCAATCTCTTCAATTTTACCTTTGTTCATTACTACCAATTGATCACTCATATATTTTACCACTGCTAAGTCATGTGAAATAAAAATATAACTGAATCCAAAATTCTCTTTCAATTCATTTAGTAAATTTAATACCTGTGCCTGAACAGAAATATCTAAGGCAGAAACAGATTCATCACAAATAATTAGCTTTGGACTTACCGCAATTGTACGAGCAATACCTATTCGTTGTCGCTGTCCGCCAGAAAACTCATGAGGATAACGGTAAAAATGTTCTTCTAATAATCCAACACGTTTTAGTAATTTTAATGTTTTTTCTTTTCTCTCTTTATCATTTTTATACAAGTTATGAACTTTCATAGGTTCCATAATAGCTTTTCCTACAGGTATTCTAGGGTTTAAGGATGAATAAGGATCTTGAAAAATAAGTTGGATTTCTTTACGTAATAAACGGAGTTTTGGTTTAGATAATTTCGTGATATCCTCCCCTTTATAAAAAACACTTCCTGACGTTGCTTTATCTAATTGAAGAATAGCATTACCTAAAGTAGATTTTCCACATCCAGACTCTCCAACTAATCCTAATGTTTCTCCTTCATATAAATTAAAACTAACACTATCTACCGCTTTAAATTTTTGATTTTTCGTTAAAATACTACCTTTAGTTATGTATTCCTTTTCAATATTAATAACTCTCAATAAAGGTTCGCAAGCATACATTGAATGATGTTTAGCTTCTCTTTGTACTTCAGAAACTAACTCATTAGAAATTGTATTATTTAAATAATCTTGAATTGTTGGTAGAACTTTAAGACGCTCATTAACGGAAGGTCTAGAATTGATTAATGCTTTTGTATAATCATTTTTTGGATTATTGAAAACTTCACTTACCGTTCCGTTTTCCACAACTTTACCTTTATACATTACTACTATAGTATCTGATATTTCGGAAACCAATGCTAAATCATGCGAAATAAATATAATACTCATACCTGTTTCAACTTGAAGAGATTTTAAAAGCGATATAATTTCTTTTTGTACGGTAACATCTAATGCAGTTGTTGGTTCATCAGCAATTAGAACATCAGGCTTACAAGCTATTGCCATGGCTATCATAACACGTTGTTTCTGTCCGCCAGAAATTTGATGAGGATATTTGTCATACATTTGCTCTACATGAGGTAACCGTACTTTTTCAAATAATGAAAGTACTTCTACTTTTGCTTCTTTCTTTGATAGCTTTAAATGACGTTCCAAAACTTCAGCAACCTGTTTTCCACAAGTCAGCGA
>CAWVSR010000165.1:0-1826 GCA_963932865.1 uncultured Kordia sp.
AGATTCATTTAAATCTTGAATAAGATTGTATTTAGAAAGTTAGTATTAATTGTTTATTTTTAAGCACCAATATCAAGTAATTTTTATGCAGAAATCAACCTTTCGCCTTCTTTCACAAATATTTTTCCCAGTACTTTTTGTACTGTTTGCAACAGTATTAAATCCCAGTGAATCAAACCCATTAATAGGAAAAATGTTAGGAGTTGCCGTTTGGATGGCAGGTTGGTGGATAACCGAAGCAGTGCCTATTGCAATTACTTCATTATTGCCTTTAGTGTTGTTTCCTTTAGCAGGAATTTCAAGTGGGAAAGTAGTAGCTATTAGTTATGTAAATGATATAATTTTTTTGTTTATTGGTGGTTTTATTATTGCGTTGGCTATTGAAAAGTGGGATGTTCATAGACGTATAGCATTACGGACATTAGTGTTTTTCGGAAAAGGATTGTTTCCTGTTTTAGTTGGCTTTATGGCCATATCAGCTTTTTTATCGATGTGGATTTCCAATACCGCTACAACCTTGCTAATGTTGCCTTTAGTACTTTCTGTAATTGATGAGTTAGAGGCTTTGTATTCTAAAAAGGAAATGGGTAAATTTAAAATAGCACTTTTACTTGGGGTAGCCTATTCTTGCTCTATAGGAGGTATAACAACATTAATAGGAACGCCACCAAACCTAGTATTTATAAAAACATTTTCCAACGCTTATCCAAACGCTCCAGAGATTAGCTTTGCCAATTGGATGTTTTTCGCACTTCCCATAACAATAATGCTTTTTATTGCCGCTTTAGGAGTTTTATATTTATTGTTCCGACCAAGTAAAAATATTAAATCTATTCAACCTTCTTTTTTTGAAGATAACTACAAAGCGTTAGGAAAGCGTACTTATGAGCAAACTATGGTATTAGTTCTATTTGCTTTGTTTGTTATACTGTTAGTATTTAGAGCAGATATTGTAATTGGAAATTTTACGATTAAAGGATGGCGAAATTTATTTTCTCAACCAACCTATATTGTAGATGCGGTTGTAGCTATTTTTATAACTATTTTACTGTTTGTAATTCCTGCTAAAAATAGTTCAAAAAAGTATTTGATGGATTGGAAAACAGCGGTTAAATTACCTTGGGGAATTGTACTCCTATTTGGTGGAGGTTTTGCTTTAGCAAAAGGATTTCAAACTTCAGGCTTATCTGAGTGGATAGGAGATAAATTAACAGTGCTTGGTGGTAGCCCTATGTTAGTAATTATTTTGGGATGTGCTGTACTTATGGCATTTTTAACAGAATTCACCTCTAATGTAGCAACCACACAAGCTTTGTTGCCGTTAAGTATTGCTTTAGCTTCATCATTACACGTAAATGCACTTTATTTAATGATTCCGTTAACTATGGCAGCATCTTTGGCTTTTATGCTTCCTGTCGCAACTGCACCAAACGCCATTGTTTTTGGCTCTAACGAACTAAAAATTAAACAAATGCTATTGCCAGGCTTTATACTCAACTGTGTTGGTATAATTGTTATTACCGTAATGATGTATTATTGGGGAAGTTATGTTTTTGATTTAAGTCCTACTATTTTTCCAGATTGGATGAAGTAGGGGAGTAACATAATAATTTGACAACTATATTGCTTATTAGAATATAACGAGACCATAAATAATGACCTCGTTTCTTTTAATTAAAACTCATAAAACACACACTGTAAGCAATGTAACAAGTTTGGAACCTATTTGTTTCGGTTTTGACGATTACTGTCTGCCATTTACATATATATCTTTACTAAAATAAAGTTTCCTTTCCTCATATTTAGTAGAATCTAATTCATCCGTA
>CAWVSR010000166.1:0-1720 GCA_963932865.1 uncultured Kordia sp.
GAGCAAGCATCATTTTTTCCATTTCATCTTTTAAATCTGCAGCTTTGACTATGTTTTTTGGGGAATATACACTCAGTAGGATTTCCATATTGCCTATTTTAAATGTAGCGTTATTTTCTGGCGAGTACATTATAGGGTTGTCGGTTACCTCAAAATATCTTTTGGCGATAAATGTGTCATTATCTATTTTTTCGTTTGTATCTGTCATTGCGGTGTTTCCAACTAAATCACTAGGGTGTGATATTTTTAAAACGTAAGGCAGTTCTTGGTGTTCTTTAAAATAACCGACAAATCCATGAAGATTAAGCATAAAGTTTTTACTAGCTAAAATATTAGTTCCTGCAGGAGAAAATACATCATGAGTGTCTTCAATATCATAAGTGTCATTTACAAAATAAGTGATTTGAGCAATTTCTTTTGCATTATTAATTTTCCATGAATTATCGTCAATATGTGTGACAGTTAATTTGTTTCCCTCTGCATCTAAAGCTTTAAGGTTTTCAATATACGTTCCATAATTGTCAGTTGAATATGTGCCAGGAACTGTTTTAGGGATATGAAATGTAGCAGTAGTTGTTTTAAATTTAATTGGAGTCATTACTACTTTTACTTTATCGTCAACAATATTGATTAAGTCAATATCAATAGTAGTGTTTTGTGTTTTTTTATCTATTTCAGAAGTTGTTTTCTGAGTTTTACAAGCCACTAAAAAGATTAGTGAAAGAATAGCAAGACTAATTTTTTTCATTTTGTAATATTTATGTTGTTAAGTATAAGTCTGTTTTTTTAATAAAAGTTACAACTTCTTCAGTAAAAATATAAAAAAATAGTTGATCTAAGGTTGTGAATATTTTTCTGGGGTTCTATTTGTTTTTTTAAAGTATATTTATCAAAAAAAAATATCTTATAAGTGGAGTTGTCAATAGTAATAGTTAACTATAATGTACGTTATTTTTTAGAGTTATGTTTAAACAGTGTAGAAGGAGCAACGAGTTTAATTAAAGCTGAAGTAATTGTTGTCGATAATAACTCTACGGATGGTAGTTGTGAGATGGTTAAAAAATCTTTCCCCAATACGCTGCTTATTGAAAATAACGATAATGTTGGTTTCTCCAAAGCAAATAATCAAGGAGTTGCTGTTGCTTCAGGCAAATACATATGTATATTAAACCCTGACACTGTTGTTGCTGAAGATACTTTTTTGAAACTATTGAAATTTTCTAATTCAATAAATAATATAGGTATAGTTAGTTGTAAACTAATTGACGGATCAGGTGGATTTCTTCCTGAAAGTAAACGTAATATACCGACTAGAAGAGTAGCAATTAAAAAACTTATTGGTTTTTCTCGGGATTATTATGTTTCAGAGTTAAAAAATGATAATATAGGTAAGGTACCTGTTTTTGTTGGAGCTTTTATGTTGCTAAAAAAGAATGTTTATGAATGCGTTGGAGGGTTTGACGAACGATACTTTATGTATGGTGAAGATATTGATTTGTCTTACAGTGTATTAAATGCTGGGTATGATAATTATTATTATGGTAAAACAACGATAATACATTTTAAAGGAGAGAGTACTTTAAAAGACGAGGTTTATGCTAAGAGGTTTTATGGAGCAATGCAATTGTTTTACAAGAAACACTTTAAGGCTAACTTGTTTTTTGATATAATTGTGAGGTTAGGTGTTTCCCTCATACCATTGTTTAAATCAGTTTTAAAA
>CAWVSR010000167.1:0-1708 GCA_963932865.1 uncultured Kordia sp.
ATTTTTTGATACTTTACGAAACTGTGTTTTATTTCAAAAAAAAACATCTTTAGGACGAATGTTATAAAAACAACTTTTACAGATGCTTTGAGAGAATTGTATTAGTTGTTAATTTGTTTTTGTGATGAATTCTTCACACCCACTATGTCATTTAAATTATTATGTAAATCATTTACATTTTATTGTATTCAGCATGTAAATATTTTGTTATATACATTGCTTCTATCCAATTATTTACTAGTATTTTAATTAAGGATATTACTATTCAAAATTCTTCTACTATTGAAAATATAATAGTAACTAAAAATACAAATAATTATTTGCGGATAAGTGCAATAAAGTTTAAGATTAATTTTCTAAATAATACTTTATATTCAAAATCAACTTTTTAGATTCAAATACAATGATTAAATTTTTACTTACAGTATTTGCTATTTTAGCAGTCAATATTTCTTTTTCACAATTCAATGAAGATGCGCCATGGATAAAAGAACTAAAAAATAATATTTCTGAATCTGAACTTCAGCAAAGAAACAAAAAACAACCTTTTTCGTTTCTTGAAGTACAACAATCTTTTAATGAATATTGGGAAACAAGAAACCCTAATAAAAAAGGAAGTGGTTTTAAACCTTTCAAGCGTTGGGAGTTTATGGTAGAGAATGAATTAGATGCTCAAGGCTACTTACCTACCGCAAAGACTGTTTTAGATGCGTGGACTACAAAATCACAAATGCAGGAAGCATCAAGAGTCGCAATGGCTGACGAAAGTAATTGGTCTGCAATAGGACCTTTTACTACTACAGGAACAGGTTCTTGGTCAACAGGACAAGCGAGAATAAATGTCGTTATGATTGACCCTAACAATGCTGTAAATGGAACTCAAAATTGGTATGTAGGAGCACCTGCAGGAGGTATTTGGAAGTCAACAGACGCAGGGGCAACTTGGAACCCTATGTCTGATAATTTACCACAAATAGGAGTTTCTGGAATTGCAATTGACCATAATGACTCCAACATTATTTATATAGCCACTGGAGATGATGATGCAGGAGACACTTCGAGTGTTGGTGTTTGGAAGTCTACTAATGGCGGATTAGATTGGAGTGAAACCGATCTTGGACCTAATGGAACAAACGGCACACCAACGTCAATGAATGATATTTATACACACCCAACAATATCAGGTGTCGTATGGGTTGCAACAAATAACGGAATATACAAAACTATTAATGGTGGTTCTAGCTGGACAAATACGCAGTTCGGAAACTTTAATGACATTAAATTAAATCCGGCAAATCCAGATATAATTTATGCCGTAACTTCAAATAGATTTTATAAATCTACAAATGGTGGAGACTCCTTTTCTTTAGTAAGTGCTGGACTCCCTTTTTCATCTGGAAGATTGGTTATTGACGTTACTCCTGCAAACCCAAACTACGTTTACGTATTTAGAGAATCGTCAGAAATAGTCAGTATTTATAGATCTACTAATAATGGAACATCATTTGCTGCGAGAACAACATCCATTTCTGAAGGAGACACCCAATTTAGTGCAGGTCAAGCTTGGTATGATTTAGCCATGGGAGTTTCAAGTACAAACCCCGAAGAAGTTTATATTGGTTGTATAAACGTTTGGAAATCCTCTAACGGAGGTACTTCATTTTCTAAATTAAACAATTGGGATTCACCAAACTCAGCAGCATATACC
>CAWVSR010000168.1:0-1700 GCA_963932865.1 uncultured Kordia sp.
GTGCAGTATTTTTATTATTAAAACACATTGCTTCATTTAAAACTTCTCTTGTATCTGAGAAAAATATCCAAAATGATTCAACTAATTCTGGTTCATCAGCGTCTAAGAAATAAACATCCGGTACTATTGGACATAAACCAATAAGTCTATATTTCAATTCCCCTTGACGCTTATCAAAATACCATAAACCTTTAATTTTATATTGTTTTACATGGTACGATGTGATTTTTGTAGTATCAATATACTCTGGTGAAATAGGTTCTCCAGCATTATATTGTTCATAACCAGCATCCATTGTATCAATTTTTGATAACCCCTCAGCAACTTGATCATAAGTTTGTTTTCCTGTAAAATATGAATCTGTATATAGATTTTCAATTTTACCATTTTTAATGTTCTTTACTAAAACATCATACAAACTTCTTCTTTCTTTACCGATATTCATGGTATCAACAGGGTAATACAAAGGGAAATTTACTCTTTCATCAAGAACAATTGTTTCCCATACCATTTTTGACCAAAGAACGTCTTTGTCGTCAATAAAGCCATATTCTAATGGTTTAGCATTATCATACTCTTCCTGAGCTTCAGTTTTTACACCAATTTCTTCAGGACTTTTAGCGTTTAATAAATTATACTGAGCAAAAACTCCTTGAGTTAATGTAAGCAAAGTAATTGTTAGTAAAAAATTTCTCCAATTCATAATTAAAATTTGTATTTATTACAATTGTATACAACTATTCAAAACAAGTTATATAAGCCTATTTTGAATAGTTGTTGTAAACTTACTATTAGTTTGTAAGCTCAATAATAACCGGCGAAGCAGGCTTTAATTTAATAGGACTTCCAACAACAGCTGCTTTTAATTCAAATATTGTTACTTGGTCACCACGTTTTGCTCTTTGTAAAGCAGACTTAGCTCTATCATTTAATTTTCTTCCATTTACACTGATCGTAGGCTGACCAGGAACTTTAAATTTAAATGAATTTACTTTTAAGTTTAAGTCAAAAACAAAATCTTCTAACACTGCAGAAATTGTAGCATTTTTTAAAGCATTTTTAGATTTTTTAATGATACCAGTACCACCACTAACAGCAGCTTGTGGTCTAGGAATATCTTTAATTCTAAATTTCTTTTTATCAGAAACCTTACCACCATCATCTAAGGTACCAGTTACATTAATAGTAACTTCTCTACCTTTTGAAGGAGTCATCGTAAATCCTTTTCCTGATTTCTTTAAACCAGGAGCAGTTGCATTTACTTTGTTAGATGGAATACCTGCAAATGAAATAGTCATTGGGTTAGGTATACCACGGTAAACAACATTCATTTTATCAGCAGAAATAGTTGCAGAGTTTGGTTTAGGAACTACAGCATAAGAGCTTTCAATAGCAACTTCAACAGGTTTTCCATTTTCTAAGAAAATGAACTTACCTTTTAAGTCTCTCTCTCCAACTGCTCCAGCAGGGAAATCTAAAACTACACCACCATCTTTAAAATTTTTCTTATCAACTTCATTTCCGTTTAAAAGAACACTATTTGGTTTTGTTGAATCATCAACACGACCTAAAACAATTCTACCTTTAAAGTTTTCTCCTGAGAAAAAAGCTGATTTTTCAGGAATTACCATTGCACGATAGTTACTAAAAGATAATGCAGATTCTTGCTTACCAGATAATAATCTTGATAAAACATCAGA
>CAWVSR010000169.1:0-1693 GCA_963932865.1 uncultured Kordia sp.
TGCAAAAGGTTATGAAGTTCAAATAGGTGGGACATTATATTCTGACGCTCTAGGCAATCCTAACACTTCTGAAGGAACTTACATAGGAATGTATGAGTACAATATGAGAACGATTACCAATGCTTTAAAATAATGAAAGAGGAAATTGCAATTGCAATAGATGATTTAACTGTTGCATATAACTACAAACCAGTACTCTGGGATATTGATTTATCAATACCTAAAGGGGTGCTAATGGCTGTAGTTGGTCCTAACGGAGCTGGTAAAAGTACACTAATAAAAGCCATACTAGGTATTATAAAACCGATAGCTGGTTCAGTTACTGTTTTTGGTAAATCCTATAAAAAACAACGTAAATTAGTGGCATATGTTCCTCAAAAAGGAACTGTTGACTGGGATTTTCCAACAACCGCTCTTGATGTAGTTTTAATGGGTACTTAT
This sequence comes from uncultured Kordia sp., assembly GCA_963932865.1. GTDB lineage: Bacteria > Bacteroidota > Bacteroidia > Flavobacteriales > Flavobacteriaceae. Next base: position 442 of record CAWVSR010000169.1, read on the forward strand.
GGTGCTTTGGGTTGGATTAAGCGTCCGGGAAAAGCTGAAAAAAAATCAGCTTTAGAGGCTTTAGAAAAAGTAGGGATGTTGTCTTTTAGAAATAGGCAAATAAGTCAATTATCCGGAGGGCAGCAACAACGTATTTTTTTAGCTAGAGCATTAGTTCAGAATGCAGAAATATACTTTATGGATGAGCCTTTTCAAGGGGTAGATGCCACTACAGAAAAAGCAATTATTAATATTTTAAAAACATTGCGTAAAGCAGGTAAAACAGTAATTGTTGTGCATCATGATTTGCAAACTGTTCCTGAATACTTTGATTGGGTAACTTTTTTAAATGTTAAGAAAATAGCAACAGGACCTGTAAAGGATATTTTTAACAATGAAAATTTAATAAAGACTTACGGTATTAATTACCAAGTAAGTGTTCAAGAGTAATTAGTATCGATTTAACAACTTACATAAGCCAAATTTTTTCAGACTATACCTTGAGAACCATTTCAATAGGTACGGCTGTTTTAGGGGCAGTATGTGGAATGCTAGGGAGTTTTTCAGTTTTAAGAAAACAGAGTCTTTTAGGAGATGCTATTTCTCATGCAGCACTACCAGGTATTGCAGTTTCGTTTCTTATAACGGGAGCAAAAGATAGTAATACATTATTGTTAGGTGCTTTAATAAGTGGTTTATTAGGAGCTATTTGGATAAAATCAATAATAACAAATACTCATTTGAAGTCAGACACTGCTTTGGGATTAATATTGTCGATTTTTTTTGGAGTAGGAATGTTATTGTTAACATTTATACAAAAGCAACCCAACGCTAATCAGGCAGGTTTGGATAAGTATTTATTTGGTCAGGCCGCAACTTTAATGGAAAAGGATGTTTGGTTAATGGCAATAGTATCTTCTATATGTTTGCTAATACTGTTGTTATTTTGGAAGGAATTTAAATTATTATTGTTTGATGCAGATTATACAAAAACCTTAGGGTTTAATATAAAGTTTTTAAATACTTTAATTACTTCGTTTATTGTTATTGCAATTATTTTAGGTTTACAAACCGTTGGAGTAGTTTTAATGAGTGCCATGTTATTGGCTCCTGCTGCTGCTGCCAGACAATGGACAAATAGTTTGGCTGTAATGGTTGGTTTAGCTGCTGTTTTTGGTGCTTCTTCAGGGATAATAGGTACTGGAATAAGTGCGAGTTACCCTAATTTATCAACAGGACCAGTTATTGTGTTAGTAGCTTCTGTGTTTGTGTT
>CAWVSR010000170.1:0-1683 GCA_963932865.1 uncultured Kordia sp.
AGAAAGTTAAGCTAGAAGAATTAAATCTAAAATCATATAATGATTTTATAAGTGAATAATTGATAAAATACTTAGGTTCTTTCCAAGCAAACTTAAGGAAGTTTTAAATGTTTCGTTTTATCACTTAAACCGCTATTACTTATACACAATGTTAGCAATAGTTATTTACTTCAATATTTTTAGTTTATCCTGCGAATTTTCACACCAAAAACAGTCGCCTTCCTCTGGTTTAAGTTCCATTGCCTTTTGGTAACTTTCTATGGCTTTATCGTTTTGCTTTGCATTAAAATAAATGTCTCCCATAGAATCCCAAATGTTTCCATCATTTGGAAATAATTCAGTACTAAGTTTTGCAATATAGATTGCTTTATCGAGTCGTTTCTCTCTCATATAAACACCACTCAATCTGTTTAGTGGCACAGGTGTCTTTAGTAAATCTTCAAAACTGGACTTTAATGCTTTGTCCAGATTTTTTATATCACCTGAATAGTTTTCAGTGAACATCAAAAGTTGAACCACTTCACTTTTAGGCATAGGCTGAGCAATATAACTCGAATCAAATAACATTTTTTCTAATTCGTAGGGAATTCTTGAAGCTTCTCGGTTGGATGTGTTTGTGGCAAACAAAATCAAAGCATCTTCCTGAGGAAACCAGCTAAATTCATAGTATGAAACGCCATTAAAGCCATTATGGGAAATCACCTTACTGTTTCTGTTAGATTCAAATATTGCCCAACCGTAAGCGTAGTGACTAGATTCGTCTTCGTTTTCAGCAACATAAGGTGTTGTCAATTTTTCAATTGAAGATTCGCTTAGAATCTTATTGTTTTTTAAGGCTAAGTACCATTTATACATATCGTTCTGTGTAGAGTTTATGCCTCCATTTGCCTTTAAAGCCCAAGCTATTTTGCCGTCTTCTTTATACCGAGAGACGTGATTACCCTTGTTAATGACATTGTATAAATACTCATTGGCGATCGAATTATTGTCCCAGTTCGGTAACAGATAACCTGTATGGTACATTCCGCTTGGTTCAAACAATTTCTCTTTAAGATAGTCTTCATAACTTTTTCCTGAAACTAATTCAATTATTCGTCCAAGTACACTGTACCCTGAATTGGAATAGGAATAGTTTGTTCCTGGTTTAAAACGTAACTGACTGTTAAATAATTCTTTAAAATAAATGTCTTGCGGAATATGGTCGAAATCTCCATTTCCAATACCATGTCCGAAGCCTGCGGAATGTGTTAGTAATTGATGAATAGTGATTCCTCTTTTATCCAAAGGAATGTCTTTAAAATATTGACTTAAAGAATCGGTTACGTTTAACTGTCCTTCTTCTACAAGTTTTACAATAGCAGCTCCTGTAAATTGTTTAGTTACAGAACAGATATCAAAAACGGTTTCAGGGGTATTTGTAATAGAATTCTTTTTATTAGCAAACCCATAACCTTTGTTGAGAATGATACTGTCGTTTTTGACAATCAATAAAGAACCGTTAAAGCCATTGGATTCACATTCTTTTAAGTAAAGGTCTATTTTAGTGTCTTGACCCTTAAAATTTGAGATTTTTTCTTGTTTCTTTTTACAAGAAACAAGTGGAATAAACATTAAAAGAAATAACAGCTTTTTCATCCCTACAATTTACAATAATTGTTGAATCCAATCTGAAACTATTCTGTC
>CAWVSR010000171.1:0-1655 GCA_963932865.1 uncultured Kordia sp.
CGGTATCCAGACTCTCTATCTTCTATCCATACATCAATATATACCTCCATAGAACTAGTGAAGGCTCTAGAAACTTTTGCTTCTATCGTTACAACACTTCCCGTTGGTACAGCTTTATTAAATGCAACATGATTCACAGATGCCGTTACAACTATACGCCTACAGTGTCTTCTTGCCGCTATACTTGCAGCACGATCCATACGTGCCAAAAGCTCTCCTCCAAATAAATTATTTAATGGATTTGTTTCTCCTGGTAGTACTAAATCGGTAACCGTTGTAAGAGAATCTGCTGGGTGTTTTGCCTTCATAATGCCATTTTTATACAAAGGTAAAAGTAAATATGGTTCCGTAGATTCTTTTAAGAAATATTTAATCTATTTCTTTAACTAATAACCAAGCATTTGGATTGTGTTCCTTTTTGATTGTCTTTAAAGTACTTATTGCTTCAGCTTTATCAATAACACTTGTGTATACTACTTGATGTAGTCCGTATTTATTTTGACCAATATTTCTTGCAGAAAATCCATCTTCTTTAAGTTGTGCTACTTTATTATCTGCATTTTCTTCAAAACGAAAAGCTCCTGCTATAACATGATATTTCCCTATTACTTTTCTTTCGACAGCAATATTAAATGTAACTTCTGGAACCTCAACAGGAGACACCTCGAAAAAAGAAGCTTTTTGATAAGCTTGTCTATCTATTTCAGAAGGTACTTTTTCGTTATGAGAAGCAACATCTTCCATTTTGGTATTGTATCCTTTTCCTAAAACAGCAGACAGTCCTAATGCAACAACAGCTATTGCAGCATACTTAAGATACGAGTATTTTGCTTTTGCTCTAGTTTCAGGAATAAATGTAATTGGTGCTTTCTCTTCTAAAGTTTCAACCTCCTCTTTGTATACTTCACGTAAAACAGGTGTTTTATACGTTGGCTGTAAACCAAAAGAACTGGTTAAATAATTAGTTTCTTCAAGAGGCGAAAACTGAAGGTTTCCTTCATTACTTAATGAAAAATGACCCAGTTTTGAAAAGAAAACTGTTTGACCTCCAATTAAATTTCCTTTAACGGCTGCCACATAATTTGCTATTTTCTCAACAGCATCTTCATAAGAAATATGATCTACAGCTACAATATGATTCGCCAATAATCCATCATTATGTTTTAACTGTTCGTTAAATGAAATTACTTTTCTTGGTGGTAAAAAAATATTTTTACCCTCATCCATTTCCGCACTATAACGTTGTGTTAAAAATGCACCAAACTCAGGTATAACAATACATTCATACCTATATAATAAATCGCTGATGTAATTAGTAAAGTCCACAAAAAAAGTAATTATTGGTTCTACAACAAAATTACATTTTTTTTAAAAAGAAGCCATTCTGTTATACAATAGTTATTAACAACCAGATATTTTTGGTAACTTTAAGTTGATTATCAAAACATTGGATGACAGAAAAAAATCTACTTTATACACTAGCGCTTCAAAAAGCATTTAAAATTGGGGATATTACCGCAAAAAAACTAATCGAACACTGTGGTTCGCCTATTGAAATATTCAAAGAAAAAGAAAGAGTCTTACAAGCTATAAGTGGGGTAGGAAGCTTCATTACAAAATCGCTTCAAGATGCCTCACTATTAACTAAAGCAGAA
>CAWVSR010000172.1:0-1603 GCA_963932865.1 uncultured Kordia sp.
CTCGTTACCATACGGGTGTTGAAGGGAATGATTTAATGACGGTAAATCAAGTGAAGGCTCAAGCTTTAAGAGCTCGCGAAAGTGGTAGTTCTCGTGTTTGTATGGGTGCTGCTTGGAGAAATGTAAAAGATGGTCCTGAGTTTGATCAAGTTTTAGAAATGGTACGTGGTATAAATAAACTTGATATGGAAGTTTGCTGTACTTTAGGTATGGTAACTGAAAACCAAGCGCAAAGATTAGCGGAAGCGGGTTTATATGCTTACAATCATAATTTAGATTCCTCAGAGGAATATTATAAAGAAGTAATTTCTACAAGAGGTTATCAAGATAGATTAGATACAATTGATAATGTTCGTAAAACGAATGTTACAGTTTGTTCTGGAGGAATTATTGGTATGGGAGAAAATGTAGAAGATAGAGCAGGAATGTTAGTTGCATTATCCACATTAAATCCACAACCAGAATCTACACCAATTAATGCATTGGTTGCAGTAGAAGGAACTCCTTTAGAAGATGAAAAGCCTGTTGAGATTTGGGATATGATTCGTATGGTTGCAACAACTAGAATAGTTTTGCCGGAAACTCAAGTGCGTTTATCAGCTGGAAGAACTCAAATGAGTAGAGAAGGTCAGGCAATGTGTTTCTTTGCAGGAGCAAATTCTATTTTTGCAGGAGATAAATTGTTAACAACTCCAAATCCTGATGTTAATGAAGATATGAAAATGTTCAAGCTTCTAGGTTTAAATCCTCAAAAACCGTTTACCAAAAAGGTTCAGCCTAAAACTGTTGAAGCAGCAGATTCACAGTTTGAAACATTAGGAGAAAAACCAAGATGGACAAGACCGGAACATAAAATTGAGCGTAATGAGGCTGCTAAAGCTAAAGGTAAGCTTGTAAAGTAATTATATGATAAAACATAATAAAAGCGTTAATTCTAGGGGATTAACGCTTTTGTTTTTTCATATACCAAATGTGACTCCCACCCTCTGTAAAGAAGGTAATCTGCTAATTTTTTTCTCTTTTTGTATATATTTGTTTCCGTTATTGTGGTTAACTTTTTGCTAGCAATTGTGTCTAATTTATTAAAATAATCCTCTTCAGTAAATTCTTTTAAAGCAGTTTTAATATTGTATTCGCTAATTTTTCTAAATTTTAATTCTCTTACAATTCTGTTCTTACCCCAATTTTTGATATTAAATTTCCCTCGCGCATAGCTTTTTGCAAAGCGTTCTTCATTTAAAAAATTATGTTCAATTAAATGAGCAATGATATCATCTATCGCTATAGGTATCATTCGCATTTCTTTTAGCTTAGTTTGTACTTCAGAATGACATCTTTCTTGATATGCACAATAATGCTCAAGCTTTCTTTTTGCTTCTGTTACAGAGTATACCTTATGATTAGAAAACATGATTTTTTAGAGTATTATTATGTTTGGTAATATACTGTCAATGTAGTGAAAATCAAATAATATCTGTTCTTACTTTAGTATAAGGCACAAAAAAAACCAGCGCAATGCGCTGGTTTTTTTATCTAATTTTTTTTCCTTTATCATTATAAAAATGATATTCTAGATACGTGTAAGCATCTCTAGGTAATATTT
>CAWVSR010000173.1:0-1580 GCA_963932865.1 uncultured Kordia sp.
CAGCACGAAAATGTTTAGAGCAAATTTATTCTAAAGATTATAAATACCACAAAGCTGGCATCATGCTATTAGATATAGTGCCAGCTTCTTACAAACAAATAGAGATGTTTAACTCAGAAGAAACACAAGCACGAAGCCAATTAATGAAAACAATTGACACCATGAATACTTCAATGGGCCAAGATACTATCCGTTTTGCGGCACAAGGGATTGATCATCCATGGGCTAGAAAATGTGAGAACCGCACACCAAGATATACAACTAATTGGGATGAATTAGTGAAAGTAATATAAAAAAATAATTACCCGTTTTGGGTAAACCCAAATTGTCTAAACCTAAACTGGGTAAAGACTAAAACAATAAAACCAATAAAATTATTCCTGAAGTTAGTTAGCGCTTCCTCCAGGATGGTTGGTTTTTATTAAGTTATTTATCAATCATCTTAGAGTGAAGAATTTTTTAAAATATAATTTCTTAGGAGGAATTAATAGTGATAACCAAAAATATAAAAGTATCTTTATATTTGTATTTATTTTTAATGTTGATCGTTGGAAGTTTTAATGTATATGCTGGGGCTGATCCTGATGAAGTAACTTTGGAAGAAGAAATTGAAATTCAAGGTATTGTTAAACAAGAAGTTGTGAAAACAGAAAATGTGACTCAATCGGTAGTAGTTGAAGAAGTTGTAGCAATTAATGATGGTTGTGTATCCTTTCCAGAAGCAATTGCTTTTAAGGAACATTTCGCTTGTAAAATGGACATTGAAAAAAATCGTATAGCTAGAACAAATTGGAGTTTTGCTAAATTAATGCTAGCTGATTAGTTGTTTTGATAACGGGGTTTATGTTGTTGCATATTATTGTGGGCCTTATGTAAAGGCTCGCAATTTTATGATTATTTGTATTAAAATCAATCAATCAAGTATACTCTTATGATGACATTGAAAGATTATTTACATAGCTTCAATATCACATTGGAAGCTTTTTCTAGAGAAGTTGATATTCCTTATACGACTCTAACGAAGTATGTGTACGGGCAAAGAATTCCTTCTCTTACCTATATGAAACGAATTAACAAATATACTAAGGGTGCAGTCTCAGCTAATGATTTCTATAGCACAGTAAGTGAGGAAGATTGGCAGTGGCGTATTACTTATGAACGTGATTTTTCCAAAGCTACCGAAGATGCAAAACAAATTTTAGGTGATATGGATATTCATCCCCTGGCATTTAGTGTAGTGGTAGAAATGGTTTCACAAATGGGAATTAAGGGGGTATCTCAATTTGAAAACTTTCTCAATGCGCTAAAAGATGGTAATTACGAAAAAGCTGCCAAAGAGATGCGTGATTCGCGCTGGGGTAAACAAACTCCTAAAATCGCAGACACCCTTGCTAATAAAATGAGTTCAGCAACCTAAATTACCCGTTTCGGGTAAACCCAAATTGTCTAAGCCTAAACTGGGTAAATCTTTTTTTACTATTTTGTTCTCTAATACAAAGGTCATGTAATGACACCCATTAGTTGGCGGTGGTGGAGGGTTTTTTAGTAGTTTAAGCCGTTTTTCCCCTCCACCTTTTTTA
>CAWVSR010000174.1:0-1520 GCA_963932865.1 uncultured Kordia sp.
AAATATTTTTATTTATTTTTTCGCACCATTGCTTGCCTATATATATTTAAGTTTTGCGTTAAAACCGTTTGATATCAACCTGCCTGATATTGATATTTCTACTAAAAACTTAGGATTAATACTATTACTCTTACTACTATTCACTCTTTTAAGAAACCTAAGTTTTTGAACGTAGAAACGTTTTCAGTTTTTCTAAAATATTTGCTTAAAACATTTACATAATGTTAAATTTCACTACTTTTTGTTCTATTTCAAAAAGCAAGTTCTTTTTAACTACGGAAACACTAAACTAAAAACAGATTTTTATGTAATTTTGCAGCTTATTTTATTTAAATCAATTACAAATGCAATTATCAGAACAAGAAATTGTAAGACGTGAAAAGCTTACGAAGTTACGAGAATTGGGTATCAACCCTTATCCTGCAAACCTTTACCCTGTAGACCATAGTTCTAAACAGATTAAAGAGAACTTTGCAGAGGATAAACAGGTGATAATTGCAGGACGATTAATGTCTCGTAAAATTCAAGGAAAAGCTTCGTTTGCTGAACTACAAGATAGTGAAGGTAGAATACAATTGTATTTTAATCGTGATGAGATTTGTACCGGTGAGGATAAAACCATGTATAATGATGTTTTTAAAAAACTCCTTGATTATGGAGATTTTATAGGTATTGAAGGTACCTTATTTAACACACAAGTAGGAGAAAAAACTGTATTGGTTAAAAAATTCACCCTATTAAGTAAAGCTTTAAAACCTTTGCCTCTTCCAAAAACTGACAAAGATGGTAATAAGTATGATGAGTTTAACGACCCAGAAATGCGTTACCGCCAACGATATGCTGATTTGGTTGTGAACCCACATGTAAAAGAAGTATTTGTTAAAAGAAACAAATTGTTTACTGCAATGCGTAACTTTTTTAACGACTCAGGCTATATGGAGGTTGAAACACCTGTATTACAACCAATACCAGGAGGAGCTGCTGCAAGACCATTTATAACTCATCATAATTCATTAGACATACCATTATACATGCGTATTGCAAATGAATTATATTTAAAAAGATTAATTGTTGGTGGGTTTGAAGGCGTTTATGAGTTTTCTAAAAATTTCCGTAATGAAGGAATGGACAGAACTCACAATCCGGAATTTACCGCAATGGAAATTTATGTAGCCTACAAAGACTACAACTGGATGATGGAATTTACTGAAAAACTTCTTGAGCATTGTGCAATAGCTGTTAACGGAAGTTCTAAAGCAACCTTTAACGGTCAGGAAATTGACTTTAAAGCACCGTACAAACGTATTACCATGGCAGATTCTATTAAAGAATTTACAGGATATGATATTTATGGTAAATCTGAAGAGGAATTAAGAGCTGCCGCTAAAGAAATGGGTATTGCTGTTGATGAAACTATGGGTAAAGGAAAGCTTATTGATGAAATGTTTGGAGAAAAATGTGAACATAATTATGTTCAACCAACTTTTATAACAGATTATCCCAAAGAAATGAGTCCTCTA